>CAZEYH010000048.1:10672-10933 GCA_964515895.1 uncultured Clostridiaceae bacterium
AGACCTCTGCCTTACCACTTGGCTATGGCGCCACTATAATCTGCATAGTTTAGTTTAGCAGATATATATTCAACAGTCAAGTGGAATTTGTTGAAATATTTATTTTTTTAATATACGCAAAATAGTACTTGACAAAAGAGTATAGATTCATGTATTATATATCTTGCAGTCATTACTAAATGACTTGACAATAAATAAATTTGCTTTTATAATAATAAAGGTAATTTACGGCCCGGTAGTTCAGTTGGTTAGAATGCCAGC
>CAZEYH010000049.1:0-10918 GCA_964515895.1 uncultured Clostridiaceae bacterium
TTTATGAACTAATTGCAGGAGATAGAACCGTTGTTATTACATTACCTGAAGATTTTGACATGAAAGTTATTGATGTGCTTCAGATATCGGCTGTTACTGATTTAGCTGGTAATGAGATGGAAGCGGAAGGTGTTGTGGCACCTTTTAGTAAAATAGATTCATCTCCCAAGATTTTATCTGCGGCAGTTACAGGTAAAAATACTATTGCATTAACCTTAAATAGAGAAATAGATGCATCTACATTATCAATATATGATTTTGCGGTAACAGCAGGGGATTATATGTTAGATGTTTATGAAACAGATTATGAAGAGGAAACAAGAAAAATTACTATATACGTTCAAGAACTTATTTCAAGCAATGGACAATATGCAGGAAGAGATATATATGTTGAAACAGCTTCTGATGAACCGAATACCAAGGATGTATATGGACAACCTATACAACCTACAACCAAACCTATTAAAGCGGTAGATAAGTATGCTCCTTATGCTACAGGGTTTATTACCATGTATAATGGCGAAAACACCGACATAATAATATCATTGAATGAAAACATAAGGACATCCTATGGTACCGGAAAACCTTTGGCAAACAATAATAGTGAGCTGGGGCAGTTTATAGTACTTGCCAACAATGTTGTAGCACCGATAATATCTTCAAAGTATGAAGAGGCATCAAGCACAAGTACAGCAAGAATTATACTTACAATAAAAGATAATCAGGTGGATAAAAAGATAAGGGTTATGTTCTTTGCAGGTCCAAATAATACCCTTACAGATTATGCACCTACAGGGAATCCCCTTGCTAATTTCGAACTACCGTAAGGAAAGAAGTATGAAGAATCATAAAGAAGCATAGGTAAAAATAGAAAGTATAGAATCATAGAGATATATTGCAACACAAACAAGCGTAAGTGTGGTGATATGTGTGAAGAAATCAATATTAATAGTTCCGACAGTAGTGCTAATAGCCGTGGTAGCGTGCCAAATAATAGTGCCGTGCTGCGCTTATGTTGCATCGGATAATATAAATATTAGTGATAAGAGAAGCATTACTATTGGGGAAAACAGCATAAAAGATAATAACAGTGCAATTAGCATGAGCAACGTAGAAGATGGTAGTAGTACTATTGGAATAAATAACATTAGTTTTAGTAATGCAAAAGAACTTGTGTTGAAAAATAATAGAGCACTAAAAAACCTAAAGCGTTCTCTAACAGATTATAAGCAGGGATATGAAAATTCATTAGCGGCTGCTGATAAGATAGAAGACAAAGATTTTTTAGATGCACCAAATTATTATTACCGCATGTTCTTATACAAAACTATGGAGCTTATTCCTGAACAACGAAAGCATGCATTAATATCGGCAGAGGATAATATTAGAGCTCATAAAGAGCAGCTTATCACCGACTTAAGAAACCATTATCAGATATTACTTGCGGGTAACAGCAGCATTGAAATCCAAAAGATGAAATATGCATTAGATAAGAAAAGACACAATATAAATATTATAAAATATAGGAATGGTCTGATAACAGAGTTAGAGCTAGAAGAGTCAGAGTATAATCTTTTGAAATCACAGATGGCACTTTCTGAAGTGGTTAGAAATTATGAGAATACATGTAGGAACTTTAATTTATATATTGGTGCTCCTATAGGAATTTTCTATAATGAAGTAGAATATGAGGACCTAGATGATACGCCTATGTATGATATTGATTTTTATTACCAAGAGGCTCTCTGTAATAGATATGAAATACAAACAATAGAGGGGCAGATTGCTTTAAAGAAACTAGAGATGGAAATACTTGAAAGAAATCAAGTATATAAAACTTATACTAGAGCTAAAAAGGAGCATGAAAATATAGAGGTAGAAATAAAAACACTTGAGTTGGATTTGGAGAAAACTAAATTGAATATAAAAAAAGAAATATATTCAATTTTTATCGATGCGGCAAATGCTAATGAGGAGATTGAAAGAGCTGAAAGAAAACTTCGAAATTTGAAAAGAAAGCTTAATTTAGCTAAGGTAAGATATAATGCGGGTGTTTTATCAGAACTTAATGTTGAGCAAGTTGAGATAGAAGTCCATGAGGCAGGGAACTCCATCAAAAATGCAATTTATAATTACAATACAAAATTAATGATATTATACAATGCATCAGGACTGTATGCTATTACAGATTAGAATACCTAAACTAACAAACTTAAGTTGGAGGTAAAAGTTTTATGATTGGAATAAGAAAGAAGATTTTTTCATTTTTAATGGTTTTTTTAATAGTCAGCCAACTATGTATTACTACCTATGCCTATAATATGGAAATAGAAGAAACAAAGGAAGAACAAGAAGCTGGGTCAAAAGTTAAGCCAGCAGGTGAACAACTGGCAGATGAACAAAAAGATACAGATGAAGAGTTTGTAGAAGACTCAGAAGAAGATTCCGAAAAAGTACTACTTCCGGAAGGACCTTTAGCTATTGAAATGGCATGTGAAATAGCTGTTAGTAATAGCATACAAGCAACAATAGATGATATTAATATATTAATTAAAAAAGATGCCTTGAATCAGGCAAAAGAAAATGCGGCATTTCTGGGTGATGCTTATGGTATTCAGAAGGTGTTAAACAATAGAATTATTAAAGAAGTAAGACCTTTTGAAGCAGAGACAAATCTGGAAGTGGCAAAGAAAACCAAGGAAGATAATTTAAATAATCTAAAATTTAATGTATATAAAACCATTCAAAGTCTTTTAATAGCAGAAAAAGAATTTGAAACAGAAATTAAAAGACTGGATATTCTTTTTGAAAGGTATAATTTCCTGAAATTAAAGAAGGAGCAGGGTCAAGTATCAGATAGTGTTCTTGTGGATATAGAATTTTCAATTGAAGGAAAAAGAATGGACATTATTAAGGTGGAAGAGAAAATTGAAACAATTAAAATAGATATAAAAAGATTGTTAGGCCTTCCTTTATATGCTAATTTACCTGAAATAATTGAAGAAATAGTATATGAGCCTTTGGTTAATGTAAGTATTGATAAAATGTTAAAAAAGGTATTTGAAAATAGCACAACCATATTTAAACATAATAGAGATATTGAGGCCATAGTAAAGACTTTAGATCTTACAGCACAATACTATCCTACCACCAATATAGCATACTTAACTCCTCAATATAATCTTGAACAATCTAAGGCAGCATTAAAAGAATATAAACTAAATACTGAAGTAAGTATAAGGAATAGCTATTCAAATCTTTTAAATCAAAAGGACCGGGTTGTTTTGGCACAAAAATATCTGGAGATTATGAGAAAGAAACTGAAAGATGTAGAACTCAAATATGATAATGGGTTTACAACTAAAGATATAGTTATTAATGCAAAAGAAGCTCTTATAAATGCAGAATACCAGTTATATTCCGCAATGTACAGCTACGCCATTATGAAAGCCGATTTTGACAGACTTGCAGGCATGTGATAGACTATTTTGATAGTATAATAACTTAAACAGCATAATAACAATAATTTCAGCATAATAATAGCTCTATTAATTAAACTACTAAAAGTTTTATTGAGTGTAAATTTTTTAATTTTGGGGGAACATTATCTTACTTATGTCAGTCTAACTATATTAAAGTATCAATTTATACAATTGTATTACAACAATATGACATTTTTGTTTTAAAATACACATTTAAAATATTTTAATTAATGTTATAATAGTGTTACAATGATCATGGACTAAAGTAATGGAATTTGAAACAAAATTAAGCAAAATTAAAAACAACTAAATGAACTAAACAAAACTAAACAGAATTATTGAAGAAACTGGTTACTTTATTATCATTTTGAATTACTTGAGGGGGTTATTTAGTGGGTAAGAAAATACTCATTGTTGATGATGAGAAAAACATCGTGGATATTATTAAGCACAATCTCAAAAAGGAAGGATTCACTACAATAGAAGCATATGATGGCGAAAAGGCACTCGAAATGGGACTGAATGAAGACCCGGATTTGATTTTACTGGATATTATGTTGCCTAAAATGGACGGGTTTGCTGTATGCCGAAAGCTCAGACAATCAATAAACACTCCAATTATTATGTTGACTGCAAGGGAAGAAGAGGTAGACAAGGTACTTGGGTTGGAATTAGGTGCAGATGATTATATTACAAAACCTTTCAGCCAAAGAGAACTTCTTGCAAGAATTAAAGCAAACTTGAGAAGATCTGAAGTTGATGAGCTGTCACTAAATAAAACCGATGGTACTATCAAGTGTAGTGACTTGGTAATAGATATCAACCGCTATGAAGTAATACGAGGTGATACCGTAATTGAACTGACGCTTAGAGAGTTTGAACTTGTTAAATTTCTTGCTCAACACCAAGGACAGATATTTACAAGGGAAACTTTACTGGAAAAAGTATGGGGTTATGAATATTACGGAGATGTTAGAACTGTTGATGTTACAGTACGCAGGGTAAGGGAAAAGCTGGAAAGAGAGCCCTCGAATCCCGAATATATTCTAACTAAAAGAGGCGTAGGATATTACTTTGATAAAGTTGGTTAAGAGAGGTTAGAAGTTGCTCATGTCTTTTAAAAGCCTTCAATGGAGATTGGTAAGTATTTTTATAATGCTTACAATATTTTTAATTATACCTGTGGGATTATCTTTAAACAGACAGGTTGAAATGCAGAACTATAATAGTTTTAAAACTGCAATTGAAAGGGGTTTTGATAACTGGTCAATAAGAAGTGACGCTACTCTTTCCAATATGTTGTCATACCTTAATGTAAATGAAGGAAGAAATGCCATTACTGAATTTTCCATATTAGACGCCTATAGAAGTTATACAGTTATCAATAAAGAGAATTTGGATGTTGAATATTCTTCTGATAGATATTTTGATGCAGGAAATAGTAATGGGAAACTGTTTTTGAATGAAATAGTGGTTTCTGAAAATTTTATTAATGTTTTGGATGGAGAGCCAAAAGGGGATAAAAATAAACTTGTCCACCTAAATGGTAGAAAATATTTCGACTATGCCAGGTTGGTAAAACTTGCCGATGGAGATTATGTATTGTATTTTAGATACGATAGTGAAGCATGGAGAGAAACTCTTTCGGGCTTTAATAAAATAATCTTAAGCAGTTTACTGTTTGCAATAGTAATATCTCTCATACTTGGATATTTTCTTTCAAGGACAATAACGTCACCAATTATTAAGATAATGCATAGAGCAAGGAGACTAGCAGCAGGTGAGTTTGATCAAACATTGGAAGTCATGTCTGATGATGAAATTGGTCAATTAACCAAAGCTTTTAATTATATGGCAAAGAATTTGAGAGACACCCTTGTGGAGATTTCAAGTGAGAAAAACAAAATTGAAACAATTTTCAATTATATGACAGATGGTGTAATTGCCTTTAACTTAGAAGGAGAAGTTATACACATAAATCCTGCTTCTAGGGAACTACTGGGTGAAGAAGAATTCGACCGAACCTTTAATGAATTTACAAAAAAATATAAATTAGATATTAAACTTGAGGATATATTATATTTAGAGACAATTGCAAGCAGACAAGTTAATATTGCAGATAAAAAGGCACTACAGATATATTTCGCTGTATTCACAGATGAGAATAAGAAACCTGAAGGTGTGATAACAGTCCTTCATGATATAACTGAACAGCAAAAACTGGATAACATGAGAAGAGAATTTGTAGCTAATGTTTCTCATGAGCTTAGAACTCCACTTACTTCAATAAAAAGTTATACTGAAACTTTACTTGATGGTGATCTTGAAGACCTAGAAATTGCAGAGAGGTTTCTTAAAGTAATAGATGCGGAAACTAATAGGATGACAAGACTGGTAAAAGATCTGTTACAGCTTTCAAGCTTTGATAATAAGCAGATGAAATGGAATATGAATGAAGTATCTTTTGTAGATATTGTAAAGTCTTCAGTGAATAAAATGGAAATAGAGGCTAAAAATAAGAAGCAGGAACTGGAGTGTTATGTTATTGAGGATATACCTAAAGTAAGGGCTGATAAGGATAGAATGGAACAAGTTATAATAAATCTTATAAGCAATGCAATAAAGTACACTCCTGATAACGGTAAAATTTCAGTATATGTTGGTAATAATTCTAATGAAGTGTATGCTAATGTTAAAGACACTGGCATCGGTATTCCTGAAGAGGACCTTCCTAGGATATTTGAACGGTTCTACAGGGTAGATAAAGCTCGTTCAAGGGAGGCCGGAGGTACAGGGCTGGGTCTTTCCATTGCCCGGGAAATAACTCAAGCTCATGGAGGTACAATGTTAATCAACAGTGAAGTAGGTAAAGGAACCGAAGTAACAGTGAAATTACCGGTAGCAGAATCTTATAAGGATGATAATAAGGACATTAGTGAGGATATTAGCAAGGTTATTATTGGGGATGTTAGTAGGGATATTAAGGAGGATAAGGAAAACATTAGTTTAACTGGAAGCGTTTAAAATTCTGCAAGTCATAAGTTGCAAGCTTTAGCGGGCTTTAAAAGAGTGTAACTCACTTTTAAATGCGATGTAATAGTCTTGTAATAATATAATTGTATAATTTATTTAGAGAGTTGTATTATTTTGCTTATTAATAATTAGACGTTATTAATAAATAATTTGTTTCCGGGAGTAAGCAAGAATGCAAAAAAAGTTAGTTTGTATATTATTAATTTTAATATTTGTTGTTTTTATGGTTGTACCGGTGTTGGCACATCCTTTAGATGGTTATATGGATAATATTCCAACGGAAGGTGTAGTAGGTGAAGCTGTTTATATTGAGCAGAATGAAGATGGTCTGGTTGAAAAAGATGTAACCCAAGAAGTCGAAAAAGATATAAAAGACGCGGTTAAGGAAATAGATCCTTTAGAGGAGTTATTACAAAAAATTATTAAAAGTAAGGACATAGGAGAAACTAAACGATTTCTTGTTACTTTTACACAACCATTAGAGAATTGTATCGCATACGACAATCAAAGCTTTATATGTGGATTTACGAATTCCATAAATATGGAAAGCTTAGACAATGATAATAATTTGCAAGGCGATAATTTGGAAGATACAGATAATACAGAAACTGAAGAAATTATCACTGTTATTTTGACTAGGTATAATGAAGAAACAGATACATATGAGGAGTATAAAAATACTGAAGGGGAAAGCAGATGGAGTATAGGCAGCTTTGGGCTTTTTACGAAAGTAGTTGACCTTTTTAAAGGAATTAACAAGTTAAAGATTATTATTTTTCGAAGACCTGCCGAGTCATTAAAAACAAATCCAAATCCAAATACAAATTCTGAAGCAATAGATATAAGTTCTGATGCTATAAATGTAAATGACGATATAAATAATACGGAAATAAACGGTAGTGATGCAGCACAAACTGATGAGGATACCGAAGTTGATGATATAGTCCTTGAAGCGGGTAAGAATTTACAGATAACCTACTTTACAATTAATGTATTGAATGAAGCAACAAAAGATGAATTAATAAACAAACCGGCAAAAATTAGTAATATGTTTATAAACATGTTTCCACACTTAGATAATTAAATCAGATAATTGGAGTTAAAAAATAGATAATCCAAAGCAAATAATCGGAGTTATAATATATAATGGTTTATTTTAATAAGGAGAAGGTTAAGTCTATCATACTGGTTATCTTAATATTAACTAGTCTTGTACAGGTAGGAATCCTGTGGGTTTATCAAAGTCATAGGTTTCCTTTTAGTCTTTTTTCAACAGTTTTTGGAAGAAATAGTATAGATGATAATACAGATATTGAGCAAAAGGCAAGAAAAGAAGTACTAATTCCCTACAGGACAATTGTTTCAGATGGTAATAATACCCACTGGCTTTTGAAGGAAAATGATGAAATATTTCATATTCTATGGGATGAAGGGTTAGAATATGTAAAAAGAGCCCTTAGTGAGGGTGGAGGCCAGATTGCTGACCTTAGTATTTGGGATAAGTTGGTTGTAAGTAAGAGTTTTAGATTTGAGTTTAAAGAAGGTATAAAATCAAATCTTATAAGGTGGTTTCTCAATATTCCCCTAACTTCGTCTGCAGAGCATTCTGAAAGTATTCGTAAAATAATGATATTGCCTGATGAAGATATAAATAAAAACAATACTGTTTATATATTAACCAATAAAAACCTGTATAAATATATACTTCCATTCCATAAAGACAGCATATCAAGGGAAGAATATGAGAAAATAATCAGTAGATTAGAGTTGAATAGGAATCTTATCAAATATAATATAATAAAGGAAATCGACCCTAACCGACAATGGCCATTTAAAATTCCTTCTGATACTTTATGTGTAGTGACAGGTCCTAAATATAAAGATTATACTTCTGTTACATATTCTTTCGGAGGAAAAGTTTTCAATATTGAAGAAAAAGCAGAAATAGTCCTTGGAAATGAAAAGGAGAGTTATGACCGTTATATTATTGATATATATGATACCCTTGTATTTAAGAATTTGAATAATACATATAGACTTTACAGCGATGGAATGTTGGAATATAAGTATACACCGGGAGCAGCTGAACAGGATAGGGGAGATATTGGAAGTGCCTTTGAAAAAGCATATATTTTTATAAACCGAATAAAGAGTTATTTATTAGATTCGGATGCCACCATTTACCTAGCCAAAGTTAAGGAAGATAATCCCAATTATTATGAATTTGTATTTGACTATATGGTTGATGGATATCCTGTATATATTGATTATAAACTTAAGGATAACAATGGAGGTAATCTTAAAAATGCTATCACAATTAAGGTAGATAGCAAAAGAATAATTGAGTGTAATTGGTTTTTGATAAGTATTGATAAAAACAAGGATTATAAGGAATATAATGTTTATTTTCAGTATATGTTAGACGAAATATTTAAAAAATACGGAAAACAGAAATTTAGCGATTTCGCTATTGAAAACACTATGGTAGCATACCTGATAGATTCAGGTTTCAGTAAGAAAATAGATCCTGTATGGATAGTTGAAAAACCGGATGATAGTTACTATTATGTACCAATCATGCAAAAAAGGGATGATTAAGTGTGGACTGGTCTAGAGCAAAAAATATACTAATATTGATTTTTATTGTGCTAAATGTATTTTTGCTTGTCTACTTGGGCATATATACTAAAAGTAGTAATGTTTCAAAAGAGGCTGTTATTAGCACATTGAATATTCTTAAGAAAAATGGGATAGTAATAGCTCCTATGTGTGAGATACCAAAGTATAACAAAAAGACTCCTATGCTTATGTTGGAAAGTGAAAATAGTCTTGTTTTTTCAGAAGATAGTTCAACAGATTTTGGTAATTTGAATCAAAATAAGAATATTGACCTTAATAGTATTAAAAATGTTGAAAAGTATTCTAGAGATTATCTTGTAAACCAAGGCATAAAAATATCTAATTTTATGCTTGATAAATATATTAAAAATCTCGATGAAACAGTTACATTGGTTTTTATTGAGAAATATAAGGGCTTTCTTATTTTTGATAATAAAATATCTGTAAACATTTCAGAAAATGGTATACAAAATATCACCTCAAATGTAAAGAAAATTAAAGGTTTTACAAAGACGCCATCTGTAATTATGCCGGCTCATCAGGTTCTTCTTAAAAATTTTTACAGCAAAAAAGATATAATTATAAAGTCTATAGATATAGGCTTTAAAGGATTTGATGGTGGAGATGATGAACAAGAAAGTAAAGAGGCATTTCAGGGTCCCGCATGGAGAATAACTACTGATGAGGGAAAGGAAATATTTTTGAAGGCTTATGATGGCGAAGAAACAGATTAACTCATTTATCTGAATTTAAATCGGAATTTGCATTTCAAAAAATAAAGGATAAAAAAAGAATAGATAAAGAATAGTCGCGAACAGATAAGGAAAATAAATTCCAGTTTAAATATTGTATTTTATTCCTCAATAGTGATATAATTATAACATAATTATATAATTGTGTTATATATCTATTTTTATATTAAACTCTTATAGGACTATTTTTTATTTTTATTAAAAAATACGTGTATGGCTTATTATAAAAACTCATATATGACAATTATATAGTTAATTGGAGGTTTGCTTTGTTTGAAATAGCAGCGAATATCTCTATTATACAGCAAAAAATGCAGTAACAAAAGATAAGCAGATGGGTGGAGAACAAAATATGGGTAAATTTATTATTAATGGAGGCAGGATATTAAACGGACATGTAGACATCAGCGGTTCAAAGAATTCAGCAGTAGCAGTAATACCTGCCGCATTACTCGTAGATGGTAAGTGCAGAATAGAAAACGTGCCGGATATCGGCGATGTTAAGATCCTAACCGATGTTCTTATTAATCTAGGGGCAGAGGTTGAGTATGAAGATAGAAATACCATTTTGATTAATAGTGAAAATGTAAATTCATATACAGCTACATATGACATGGTGAAAAGCCTTAGAGCATCATATTATCTTATCGGTTCGATGTTAGGAAGGTTTAAGCAGGCGGAAGTGCCATTTCCAGGCGGATGCGATTTTGGCTATAGACCAATTGACCAGCATATAAAAGGATTTGAAGCATTAGGGGCACAGGTTGACTTAGAGCATGGAATAATCAGTGCGAAGGCTAATAAGTTAACAGGTACCTCTATTTATTTGGACGTTGTTAGTGTTGGAGCAACAATTAATTTGATGCTTGTATCAGTTATGGCGGATGGGATTACAGTAATAGAGAATGCGGCTAAAGAGCCTCATATAGTTGATGTGGCTAATTTCCTTAATGCAATGGGAGCAAATGTAAGAGGAGCTGGAACAGATGTTATAAAAATAAGAGGTGTGGATAAGCTTAGAGGCGGGGCGAC
>CAZEYH010000050.1:0-10810 GCA_964515895.1 uncultured Clostridiaceae bacterium
TTGTCCCTGAAGTTTATCTTGTCTAAACTACTGAAAATTAGCTTGTCTCACAACATCAATCAAACAAAAAATATAGTAAAACTTACCTGCCTTATATGTGCAATAACACTTATTATCGGAATTTTTCTTGCATATTTATTCTCAAGGATAACATATTCTCCTATTAAACATCTTAGAAATAATATATTAAAACTTGCCAATGATAATTCTGGGATACAGGATAATAACTCATCACAAAGACATTATGATGAATATTCCTTAATGAGTAATTCTATTGATAAACTTTCTTTGAGTCTAGATGATTTAAAACAGCGTATATCCGAGTACAAACCACTTGTTAAATCGAATTTTATAATTTCTGTAATAAATAACAGGTTATTGAATGAAGACGAATTGGAATCAATGCTTAACATATCCGAAGTACAATTCCCACATAATTATTTTAATTGCATGTTGATTCAAGCAGATATTCAAAACTATGATTTATCTACAAATATATATTTAGGGTATACAATCATTAGCACTATAGAAAACATGTCTGATGACAGCTGCACTATTCAGGGAGCAGTATTGTCAAAAGAAATGCTTGTTGCTATTATCAATATGAAAACTAAAAATGATCAAGCAATTAAAAAACTTACTGAAAAACTTAAGGCAAAAATAATGTCTAAATATGATATTACACTTACATGTTCATTAGGATGCTGGACTGATAAATGTTTGTATTTATATAATAGCTTCAACGAAGCTCAAGAAGCTATGTTATGTAAATTTTATTACCCATATGAAAAACTCCTTTTTTATTCTGCACTATTTGAAAATCATGATTCTATTTATATTAATATAAATATCAAAGAATTTGTCTCACAAATAAATTTACAAAATATTGATGGAGTAATCGAATTTTTAGATAACTATGTATATTCTTTACAACTTGGAAGATATAGTGTTAAGTACAAGAATCAACAACTTATGCAATTAATCGATACATTTGTAAAATGCTGTAAAAAATATGATATTGATGATGAACTTGATTTAAAAAAACTACCAGAAGAATTTGAAAACCTTTCAAATATATATGAATACCGCGAATGGATGGTTGCTTATGTTAATAATCTTTTCAAAATAATTAATAGTAGAAAATCTTCAAAAAATGAGGAATTAATAAAGAAGGCACAATTATACATAGGAGAAAATTTAAGTTCTCAGATTTCACTAGATTCTGTCGCTACATATGCTGGACTTACACCAAAATATTTTAGCGTTGTTTTTAAAAAAGTTACCGGTATCACTTTCCAGAATTATGTTATTAACTTACGCCTTGAACAAGGAAAGAAATTGCTTTCAGAGACTAACTTAAGTATCTCTGAAATTTCTGAGAAAATAGGGTATTTTTCAGTTTCTCACTTTACAAAGCAATTTAAAAAAGAATATGGAGTAACTCCAAATGTTTATCGCAATTATGGTGTCCCCCCCGTGTTAGGATAGTTGTCGCAAGATAAATTTTATAGTATCCTCGTAAATAGGTGAAAACCAAAAGGAAAAGGATATAATTATCTTAACGAACAGGTGCGGTTGTATTTTGCGCTTACATCAAAACTCCAGCTAAAATACACAATTATAAAAACATTCCGATATCGAAAATTGTCGTTTCAGCAATGAACCTCCGGTCATGTAAAAAACCTTACCCTTATGATTTTTTTCCTATCGCCAATTATGCCACGTTTTTCAAAAGATTTAAATAAAATTACCAGTTGAGGTTTCCTTTTTCAGTAATTTGGGCTGGTCATAGAAAGCATAGAAATGTCTTTCGTTTCCAAGAAAAGTACGGGGAAATCCAAAAAAACCATCAAGCCACAGTCTTATAGTTATTTCCCCCTTTTCATGCATTTCCTTCAGGCAGCCCATTCGACCATAACAAGCTTTTCTTCACCTGATTGGAAATTAATTATGTTAAAAATCTTTGTCTGGCTGTCATAATAATAAATCTCCTCCATTAACATACATAACTTGTAACTATTTCATATATACCGCCCAATATCGTTTTCTGCAAACTAATTCTGTAGTCCCCATTGTCATCTTTTTCCTTTATACACAGATGTGGTATTGAATTTATAGTAATGTGTTCCGAAATATTTGTAAAAGTGCATAATGCCTCACTTCCTTCCGGTATATGTATATTATATATTACAAAATTGTCGTTACGTTTAAAGGATAATTTAACATTACCAACGGGTGTTGTAATAGAAATACTGGCAGTTTTAAGGTCATCTGGAATATGAGGCTCAAATTTAATTTTTTTCCAACCCGGCGAACAAGGCTTTAGCCCCATAATTTCATGTGAGATAATTGTGATAGGTGAACTGCTCCAAGGATGGCACCAGCTTGTATTCCATTTTATATCAGGATCCCATACTTCCATACAGGTGGTAGCTCCGGCTTTAAGCATACTATACCAGGAATTCTTATGTTTTGATACAATTAGCTTATATGCAAGTTCATATTCTCCTACATTACACAAGCCCTTAAGAATATAATTGGCAAAATATACTCCACAGCTCAGTTTTTTGCTTTTTATCAGATTAATAATCGGTTCAAATCCTTTTGGTACCTGAAAATTAAATGTAAGTGCAAGCACATTTGCATGTAAAGAACTATGTGTAGAACCAAGAGCATCAACAAAGAGCCCTGTTTCCATATTATAAAGATGCTTGATACAGGAATCATGAAGCTGCGATGCAATATTATTAATATTATTTGCTTTGCTTATATCACCTGTAATTAAATAAATCCTTGCACACGTTTCAAGGAATCCATAATACATGAGGTTTAAGGAAGTACATACTCCTTTAGAAGCAAGGTCAAAATCATAGCTATCTCTTAAATTTACGGGCCAGTCCACGAGTAATGAAGTTATCTCTGGAAAAACTGTGTTGACTGTTTTAAATAGTAATCCATGCTCATTTTCAAACTGCGAATAATATTCAAGTAATCCAGCAATTACATGTAACATACTCTTAACAAATAACAAATCATTAGTCCATAAATAGTATTGCTCCAGAAGCATTGGCCAAAGCATTGAATAATCTGCTAACTCACAAACTATATAACTTGGTGCAATTCCAAGCATCCCTGCGTGCAGTCTGGTAGAGTTACTGAAATCATTAAGAAATTTTTTAAATATTCTTGAATCACCAGTAAGAATAAGATGTGAAGGTGCTGTTACAAATCCATCTCCAAGAAATCCGCCCTTCTCCCGTGTGGGACAATCAAGATATGTATCTTGTGTACCATATTTAACTCCATTTTTGCAGAGATTCCATATATCATTCAGTAAATTATCAGAAGAATTAAACTCACATTTATCTTCAGGAAATGGATAATGAGTGCTAATAACCCATATATTTTCATACTTCAATTCACAGGGCCAGTTTAATACTTCTACATATCTAAATCCTTTGTACTCAAAAAATTCTATTTTCTCATTATCACGACCTGATAAGGTACAGAATTCCTGGTACTTACATCCTGCACGCATTTCATACCGTGCTTCATGCGGACCTGATAATTCCTCAGCATGCCGTATCTCTACAGTATGCCCCTCCTCACCTTTAAGTAAAAATACAGTTGTTCCTACAAGCTCAAAACCAAAATCAATGAAATAATTTCCCTTACCTTTTTTAATGATTTTTTGCGGATGAACTATTTTATATTCAAGTGTAGGTGTATGTTGTGCCGATATATTATACACAAATGGCCATGGATTAGCCGGAACTTTAACTTTTTCCCACAATGTGTCGTCAAAACATGCTTTGTTCCAATCGGGCTGCCATTTCCTAAGATCAATATCCTCCGCAAACTGCGTGTAATAGCCATATACTCTATTACCTGTCCAAGCATCACTTTGATAATACTTCCATGTTTTATCAGATGAAATAATATCAGTGCTTCCATCTATGTACTCAACTTCAAGCTGGGTAATTAATCCTTGCATATTATCAGCGCTCATATATGCATAATTTAACAAACCTTGGTAATAAACGTGAACAGCAATACAATTGTTCTCACCTGGTACAAGTAAATCTGTTATATCCCATCCATTATATTTATAGTCAAAGAGATATGATTGTGCTGGACCTGATCCTATAAAAACTCCATTTATATACAATTTGTAATAATCATCACCGGTAATAAAAACCTTTGCAGTTTTGATCTTTACACATTTTAATTTAAATGTTTTTCTGAATAGTGTATGTATATTCTGAATATTATCCTGGTTGTTTTCATTATTTCGATCATGAGAAATTAAATGCCTATACGGAAGTGCATAAAAAACAGGATTTTGTATCCATCTTGCAACCCATGATACAGGTTCATGCTTATTAAGATCTATAGACCTATTAGTTATATACATTATTAACCCCTCCATGCCTGAAAGATGCCAAATAAAATTAATCATTTGGCATCTCAAAAGTATTTAAAATTTTTTCTTTAAAGTAATTTTATATTACATGTGTTATCTTTTGCTTTGCTTTGCTGTGTATACTTCGTTAGCCTCTTTTGTTAATATTTCACCACCGGCTGCCATATATTCTTTGATAAAATCATCATACTCGTCAAGTGAACGTTCACCTGTAATGAAAGCTATTTCTGCCATACTCGCAAGTTTGTTCAAGTCAGTTATATAAGTAGAAACTGACGGAAGATAATCTAGCGGGCTAAGCACATCTTCATAAAGTTTATAATTATGTTTATAAAGGTTCTTTTCCTCTGCCCATTTAACTAGCGCTTTTTCAGGATAACTTGTATTGCGATTCATTCCAAATAATAGGAATGTTGCCCATGCACCTATCTTCATACCGTCTTCATAACCAATACTTATGTCAAAAGAACCATCACTGTTACGTGTCCATTTTTCATTTTCTAAACCATACATGGTGGTCATGAAGTTCTCTGGAGAACCTACAAGCTCATTAGCAATTTGCAATATCTTACCTAGTTTATCTTTTTCGATTTTAGCACTGAATACTCTGTATGCATCTGAGATAGTACTTTCTGTGCTAGCTCCAATTACTCCGTTTGAGCTTGCAAGTGGCTTGCCCCATACAATTTTTTCAGCAAGTTCGGGATTGGAAGCCTTTAACTCTGTTAAGTTTTCACCTTCTTTTCTTCCTGGAACTTTAGGATTCCAGTGATAGAAAACTCCCATGCCGGTTACACCAATTTTTTCATTAATAAAGGCATGTGTTAATGCCCAGTACCCACCAGTATTTTCCCCAGTTATAAAGGTTGGATCTATAATACCCTTTTTATACCATGCATTAAGCGTTGCAAGCGCTTCCTTTGTTCCTGGGAGGGTAATATCACGTACAACCTCACCTTCATGTTCTACCCAAGCTGTATTAAAGGTTGGAACTTCAAATGCGTTGAAGACTACTCTAAAAGCACTTGCCGATAAACCATACGTATTGTTTTGCCCATCATTATCAGGGTCCTTAGTTGTAAACTTATCCATAAGATCTTCAAATTCATCCAAATTTTCAGGAACTTTATTAACACCCAGACGTTCCATCCAAATACCATTGTATATGATTGGTTTAATATAATCGTTATAATAGAAAGTTTGTAAGGGAAGACCATAACGAACACCATCTATATATCCATATAGTTCAGTCATTCCAGGCGATGATTGCTCCTGGCCTTCAATAACATCCGGCATATACTTTTTAGGCACATAATCAGGTATTTCTGCTAAAACACCTTGTTTTACGTAGGCGGCATATGTAGCAGAATTAATATAGAAGCAATCCGGAGTTTCCCCTGAAGCAATCTTCAAGTTCAATTGTTCACTAGTGGATAATTGTATAATTTCAAATTCCACATTGAATTTTTCGTTCCAGTGTTTGACCATTTGGGCATTAGCATCAACAGGAAATGGCGTATGATTTACTAATGAAATTTTATACTTTTTCCCTTCTATGGGAGCATACGGATCTGCTTCTGCTACATTTTCTGTAGTTTTTGGGGTAGTTTCTGTTGTAGTTTTAGCTTTATCATTTAGGCCTGTATTACCAGAGTTACAGCCTGCTAGTGATATTACTAAACATATCACTAATGATACTATTAAACTTTTACACCACTTTGCTTTTTCCATTTTTTTAATACCTCCACAAAATTAATTATATTTTAATAACAGCTATATAGCTGGTTATTAACATAAACATAACTTAATAAATTGAAACATAAAGCTGTACAATTTAGCCTTTTAGTGATCCTATCATAATACCTTTAACAAAATATTTCTGTAAAAATGGATATACACAAATTATTGGTAATATTGTAAGCATTGTTGCAGCTGCTTTCACAGATTCTCTGCGTATAGGAGTTGCTGCAGTTGCTGATACCTCTGCTATTTCATCACTCCCTTCTAAAAGCAAGCGCCTTAGTATTAGCATTAGTACTGCTTTTTTGCTATCTTGCATGTATATCATGCAATCAAACCATGCATTCCAGTGGCCAACAACCTGCCACAAGGTTACAGTTGCAATTATTGGCATTGATACAGGCACTATTATCTTAAATAAAATGATAATATCATTTGCACCTTCAAGTGATGCAGATTCCTCCAAACTAACAGGTAACGTCATGAAAAAATTACGCATGATTAACATTGTAAACGAAGGAATCAGCGCAGGAAATATATATACAAAAATGTTATCTAACAATTTTAAACTTTTGATAAGCAGGTATGTTGGAATCAATCCTCCAGAGAAATACATTGTAAATATTATAGCACCTGTCCAAAACTTACGGTTTGGGAAGTGTTTTTTAGAAAGTGCATATGCACATCCTATGATTGCAATCAACTGTATAGATGTTCCCAAAAAAACACGCAATAAAGTATTTAAAAGTCCCAAGTATAACGTTTCGCTTGAAAGTACAGCCCGATAGTTTGAAAAATCAATTCTGGGTGTGAATAACCTGAACCTTGTAACGGAAACATCAGCAGGTGTCAGTGAAAGTGATAAAACATTAATAAATGGATATATAGTTGTAATACAAAATAAAGTAAAAAGGACTGCTAAAATTATATCGAACATTTGTACATGCTGATAAGCTTCATTTAACCGAATCTGCTTTTTTTTCTTTTTATTAGTACTTATATTCATAGTTTACCTCCAAATAATATCAAACAATATATTCAAAATACTACTGCGATCACCAAATGCCGTAATCACTAATTTTCTTAGAAAACCAGTTGGCTAGGACAACCAAAGTAAATGAAATACTATTTTGAAAAAGTCCCACAGCAGCTGCAAAGCTGTATTGTATATTCACAAGACCCATTCGGTATGTATAGGTGCTGATAACATCTCCGACAGATAAAACGGCACCATTTAGCAGATTGAATATTTGATTAAAATCATCTCCAATAATTCCTCCCACTGCGAAAATAAACATAATAGTAACTACCGAAGAAAGTCCAGGAAGAGTTATGTATCTTATGCAGTGCCATCTGTTGGCCCCATCTATATACGCTACTTCATATTGGGTCGGATCGATTCCGCTGAGTGCCGCTAAATAAATTATTGACCCCCATCCTACCTCTTTCCAAACACTCGTTGCCACAATTACTGACCTAAAATATTTAGTACTACCCATAAAAAATATTTCATTAAAACCCATTATACGAAGGATCTGATTTATTGGACCAGTTATGGGGGCAAACAATTGAATAAAAATACTTGAAAGTATTATCCACGACAGAAAGTGAGGCAAATAACTTATTGTCTGAACAATCTTTTTAAATCGTGGGAAACGCATTTCGTTTAATAAAATAGCCAATATTATAGGTGCCGGAAACCCAAATAAAAGTTTTAAGCCGCTAATAATAACAGTGTTTCTAAGAACATCCCAAAATCCTTTTAGATTAAACAAACGTTCAAAATGATGAAACCCTACCCATTTGCTCCCGATTATTCCTTTTGTTAATGAATAATCCTTGAAAGCAATTTGAATTCCATAAATTGGTCCATATTGGAATATGACATAATATATAAGTGCAGGAAGAAATAATAGTACCAAGTAACGGTGCTTCCAGTATTGATATAGCAATCCTTTCTTACTATTATTATTTTGATCATTATTTTTTGGTTGACTTACAAATGTAAATACTTTTGAGCCACCCATTAAGTTTCTTCTTACCATTTACTTTGCCCCTCCGAATTCCAAAACATGCGTTAAAGTTGACTTAAAGTCTATAATACATTTATAACGATGAGTAAATTATAATCATATCCCTGGTGGTAGTCCATGACATTTTGGTATCATTCTACCGGTTATAGTAAACTTTCCTATATAATAATTTCGTGTTTTTAACGCTTTTTCGCTATACACTATAGCAGATACCGGATATCAGCTCTGAAGAGTAAAAAATCCTGATGTATGGTACAATAGATTTCATTATTATTCTCAGAATTGTAACTATGACTTAAATGAGCTTGCCGTGGCGAACTATTTTACCGGTTATACAGAAGAGGTTGGGAATACTCAAGAACAAAACACAATTTATCAGTATGACAAGCAGGACTGCCTGTTGAAAGTATTTGAAAATGGCCAAACTCAATCCCCACGGCAGTTTATCCATGCGATGATAATGGGAACAGGTTGTCTCTTGCTTACAGCAATGGCAATTCAATCCTTTATAAAATCAAAATTATTATATGGTGAGCGGTCAAAGTAAATGCAACCTTTGACAGAGTAAATATGCCGTAGTCTAATTAAGTTAGTCAAAGTTTTGAGATTAGCAGATATATTTGCTGTTAAAACGAACAAATCATGTTAAATAGAGTAAAGAAATTCAAAACTGACTTAAAAAATGGGCATACTAATATAGAGGGTACGCAAAAATCGTTTTTCGGACGGAGTAAATGCGTCCCCCAGTAAATTTTCTATTGATGTGTTCTGCAGGTTAAATTACGCTTAAATTACTTTTTCAAAAGCGAGGGCTTCAACAGGATTTCGTTACTCATAATCCTGTTGAGGCCAAGTTTTTTAAGGGCATCGTGGCCAAACACATCAAATGGCGATTTGTCACCTAATTTCTCTTTGGAATAGGAGTTGATGTGCGACATCATAAGATTGATATCTGTCTGACACAGATTATCGAATGATGTGCCTTTGGGAAGGATTCTCCTTATAAATTCATGGTTTAGTTCCACCTTTGGCTTTTGGTATGCGGCATATGGATCACAGTAAAACATACGCGTCCGCTGATTACCTTGTGCATCGTATTCCAACGCTTTCGGATTTGAAAATTCTGCTCCATTGTCAGCGATGATGACAGGAAACAGAGCCTTGAAAAGATCTGAACCTAGCTGCCCATGCAGTGAATTGAAGACGTCAATCACCGACTGGGATGTATTTCTCTCCCTGATGAAGGCTAGCATTAAATCGTATGACTTGAACATCATAGTGAGCAGAACTTTTCCTCCGACACGCCCGATGACAGAATCTATCTCTACGAACGAAGCATCTGATGTTTCCATAAATGTCATAAAATCGGCGCAGGTGCGACCAATTCGGCAGGTGCTGTCAATTTTATGCTCCACTGGCTTAGTCTTGCGGGGCTTGAGGCGGCAGACACGCGGCATGTCTATATTTTTCGCTTTGAGAAGCCCACCAGAAACATAGCGGTAGATGGATTTTTCGTTGACTTCAAGTCTGTCGGCATTATGGACTGCAATGTGATGGATGGACTGTCCGCGTTGGATAAGAGGACTAATCCATTCATCTAGGTGCAGCAACTCATCTTCTGTAATGTTTGCCCCGGCGCGAGATTCCACTAGCATTTCACGGTATGCTTCGTGTGCCTTCTTATGGATGTAATACTTTTTACGCAGAATGCATTGATATTCCTCCACACATCCGTTGCAGACATATGGGGGATCGTAAAGCTTTAAGCATAACCGCTCCTCGAATTCTTCGCATACGGCGTTGCAATAATTGCAGCTGGAACATTTTCTCGTACAGTTAGGCTTATCCGAACAGATCTGCATTTTTTGACAAACATTCAGTTTTACGCAGCGGTTATGGATGCGGTATGGCTCATATTTATTGCTTTCTATCGCGTGGGCGCGGATTTCACGGGAAACTGTGGATGCGCTTTTATCAAGTTCTACTGCAATACGCTTGAGGGACATGCCCTCTCGTAGCCACTGTTCAATCTGCAGACGTTCTGAATCGGTGAGGTGCTTATTTTTAGCCATAAAAATTTCTCCTTTAACTTAATATAGATTCTACAGAACACATATCACCATCTTTTCCAAAATTTTGACAGATTAAACGCAACTACTCCTCTATGAGGGAGTGCATGTCGGTGAATATTACGATGGAGCGCTGCCCCAAACCCCGGCGCTCATTGCCGCGCGGGCTAGACCTACAAAATACATTTTGTATAACCCTTTTACCTGTATTTTGTGATTTGGCTAATGGTAAATAACACGATTGATGGGATACCAAATTTCTTTGCAGCAGTAAAATCTACCATGGAATTTGCAAGAGTAACTTCTACCTTTGGATATGTTTGAGGTGGAATTTAGTTTTTCAATTAGCCAAAAAATTATTATATTAGTAATAGTGTTATATTTTCCCTAGAAAATAGGGAAAAGGTATGATATAATTTTACTAAAAATATGGAAGAGGTGTACACGTGGATATATTTCTTGCTAAATAATGAATTAAATAAGCACAACGATTTTCATTGCATTGAGCAATGTCTAATTTTGTTGTGCCCATTTTAGCGAGAAAT
>CAZEYH010000051.1:0-2256 GCA_964515895.1 uncultured Clostridiaceae bacterium
TATCATCATCTCCGATCTCAACATAGTCAGGTTTAAAACCAATTAACATACCATTCTCTTTCCCTAATGAGCTAAATGGTATTAATCTAAATCTATTAAACCATTTTGAGCTATAGAGTCGATCTGTTATTAATTGAAAATCAGCTTCCGTTGAACCGTCAAATATACTACAAATTTCTAAGGGCAGTATGTCTTTTAAAGCACTGAATTCTACAACAATCACCGGCATGTTTGACAGAGGATCATATAATGAATTTCCTGTATCAATTAAAGCAGCAATATCAATTTGTTTGCTGTCAAATTTTATTCTTAATCTGATTAGTAGATTTTCTCTTATAAGCTTATATTGAATTAATTCCTGGAATATTTTTAATATAATAACTGCAGTAACTATAGATAGAAAAATAGTTGTCCACTTGGATTGCCAATATATGTATACCAGCCCGTTTTTTACAAGTGCCCCCTGGCTATTTAAATAAATAAGTGCAAAGGATGCACCGGCGAAAATGAAAGTTGAGATATAAAATATAACCAATATTTTTACAAAAGAAATAAACTTGCTTGGAGAAAATGTAATAGCTACCATTGCAATTGATAGCAATATTTTTGCTGCAGCAGAATAATATACTCTTATATCAGGTCTGAGAATTAAAAATGCTGCATACGCAGCCCCTAGCAGAGCTCCCATAAATAAACGCAAATTGGATGTTCTCATTTTAGAAAGTTTTCCGGAGGTCCAAAGTATTAGATAATTCATTACTATATTTTCGAGAATTAGAACATCCAAGTATATTTCCATACTTTATACCTCACAATCAGACAATCCCTTATATTACATATATTCAAAAGCATGTACATTTATTACCAAATATTTGTTTTATTGTAAAGAAAACATGACAATAGTATAACAATATATTTGCTATCAATATTATATAGAAAATATTGTAAATAATTTGTAAAATGCTCTTGTAGAATTCATTTTTTTTGGTGTATTTTTTTACCATTTAATATAAAAAACACCATATATTGATTTTTTATATAGTGTTTTTATATTATTACATAAATTACATAGTTATTTATATTATTTATAAGGAAGGGGTATTCTTAATCCTGCAAATAAAATATGTTATCTAAACCTATTTCTTCTTAAAAATGTAGGTATATCCAACTCGTCCTCTGTAATCTCTATAGAAGAAACAGGTTTTTCAACGTGAGTTTGTTTCGATGATTTTGGTACTTTTGCAGACGCTGTTATCTTTTCATCTTTTCTAATCAAATCCGAACCCTCAAATCCGGTTGCTATAACTGTAATAACAATCTCATCATTTAAGTTTTCATCTATTACCGCACCAATTATAATATTTGCATCAGGATCTGCAGATTTCTCAATCAACCCGGCAGCAACATCAACTTCAAAGAGACCAAGGTCGGCTCCTCCTGTTATATTAAGTAACACACCTTTTGCACCTTCAATTGATGTTTCTAATAGAGGGCTTTCTATTGCTTTCTTTGTAGCTTCCTCGGCTCTTTCTTCGCCGGATGCTCTTCCTATACCCATATGAGCCAAACCTGTGTTTAACATAATTGTTTTGACATCGGCAAAATCAAGATTTATTAGACCGGGTACTGTAATTAAGTCAGAAATACCCTGCACACCTTGTCTTAATACATCATCTGCCATTACGAAAGCATCCACAATTGAAGTCTTCTTTTCAGCAATTTGTAGTAATCTATCGTTTGGAATTGTAACTAGTGTATCAACTGCTTCTTTTAGATTTTCAATCCCTCTTTCGGCGAATTGCATCCTTTTTCTTCCTTCGAAAATAAAAGGTTTTGTAACTACTCCTACTGTTAGAATACCCATTTCTTTAGCTATTTGAGCAACGATAGGAGCCGCACCTGTACCTGTTCCTCCACCCATACCGGCAGTAATAAATACCATGTCAGCTCCCTTGATTGACTGAGCAATTTCGTCCTTACTTTCATTAGCTGCTTTTTCACCAATGTCAGGATTAGCTCCTGCTCCTAAACCTTTTGTAATCTTCTCACCAATTTGAATTTTTGTGTTTGCTTTAGATAAAAATAAAGCTTGTTTGTCTGTATTTATTGATATGAATTCAACTCCACGGAGACCGGCGTTAATCATTCTGTTAACTGCATTATTTCCTCCACCGCCTATACCAATAACTTTAATTTGAGCAAATTGCTCCATGTCAATATCAAATTCTAACAAACTAATTCTCCCCCTTCACATTC
>CAZEYH010000051.1:2356-7106 GCA_964515895.1 uncultured Clostridiaceae bacterium
GGTTTTGATGCACCAATAATAGATCTGTATGATGCAACTCTTACCGGTAGATTAAAGATATCTTTCCCTATCTGCTTATTGCCATTCACATAGGAAATCCCTCCGCCTGTTAAAACAACACCGCTATTAAATGCATCAATGTTTTCATACTTCTCGACTAAGTTTTTAGCCAAAGATAATATTTCAAATACTCTCGCCTCAATTATTTCAATAATCTGAGAGACATGTACATTTTTTAATTTCTCTTCTTTAATATCATATATAGATACTTCCTGATCATTTTTGATAAGAGTAGTTAATGCCAACTCATACTGCCTTTTTATTTTATCGGCTTCAGAGTATGATATATTTAGCCCTATAGAAATATCGTTTGTTATATGGTCCCCTCCTACAGGTATAGAATCATACATTATTAGTTTGCCATTTTTGAAGGCTGAAACATCAGTAATACCTCCACCAACATCAATCAATATAACACCTATCTCCTTTTCCTCGGGAGATAATGATATTTCACTTGTAGCAAAAGCTTCTATTATAAGTCCGTCAACTTCCAAACCTGCTTTTTCTACACTCCTTATAATATTCTGAACAGATGTCAATTTACCTGTAACAATATCAGTATCTATCTCCAACGATATTCCGGACATACCGATAGGATCTAATATGCCTCCATATCCATCAATTATGTACTGTCTTGGAATAATATCAATAATTTGATTACCTTCAGGAATTGGCAGCATTTCCATAGCATCATATAATTTATTTAGGTCAACCGAGGTAATTACTTGATTTTCGCTTGAGATATTTATTTTTTCTTTATGATTTAATACATTTACATGGGTACCATAAATATTTATATATGCAGAACTGAAATTAAGGTCAGCAGAACTTTCAGCCTCTTCCTTAGAAAATCTAATTGCTTTTGATGTGTCCTCTATATCAACTATCACACCCTTTTTAACACCATTAAATGGCGTAAAGCCTTTACCTAAAACTTGTAACTGTCCTGTTTTATCTATTCGTCCAATTAATGTACAAACTTTAGTTGTTCCAATGTCTATCCCTACAATTATATCCTCCACTTTTTTTACCTCCTACGGGAAGCTTAAACAATTTTTTATTCTTATTTAATATTATCTTTTTTTGTTAATTTGTTCAATATGTATCTTCGAATAATAGCAAAATTAATAAATAATCTATTGCCGAAGGCAAAAACAGCTGCTAAGTATATCTGGATACCCAGTTGGTCACCAATATATGCTAGACCTGCAGCAAGTAATGCATTGCCAAAAAAGCCTGAAAGAAATATCTTCATATCAAACTTATTTTGGACAGTAGCAGCAATTCCGCCAAATACACTATCCAAGGCAGCTAGTATAGCAACAGCCACATAATTTGAATACTGTTTAGGTATATTATATGGTACAAATATACCCAGTATTATTCCAATAATCAAGCCTAATATGGGAATCATACAATTGCCTCCTATTCAGCTGGTATAAAAACCGGATAATCGCCTGCTGTAAAGTCCAGCATTCCCTTTTCGTCCCTGCCGATATTTTTAAAAAATATTTGTTTAAGTGCTCTAATTCTATAGTTCAATTTATGTAAATCACCTATGTTTACCACTAATCTTGAATCAATAAACATATATATGTTATTTATATCTCCAATATCTATAGTATCAATGCAATTCATAAGTTTAAAGTTATCATTTTTTTCTTCTTCCGTCAATGCATCTATTAAAATTAACAATTTCTCAAAATGTTTAATATTTTCTATTTCAAGAACTTGTCCAATTTCGTAGTTAGTAAATTTTAATCCTTTAATAAAAGGTATAGAATATTTTTCCTTATCGTTAATTGTTTCTAATACATATCCGTCTCTATCAACAACTAAATATGCACCAATATAAGGAATTAACACATAAGGTTCTCTCTCTTTTATATGTATTGTTACTTTATTCGGCAAGTTATATTTTACCACTGCATCTTTAATATATGGGTACTTATTTAAAATATCGGCCTCAGCTTGTCCATACCTTAAAAAAAAGAAGTTTTTAAGGTCACCACCAATATTCTTAAAGCCATTAACTCCTTCAACAATTTCAGAAGCTTTAATAATATCTTCATCATTGTAATATTTGACTCCAAATACATTTATTCTTGAAATATTAAATAATGGAGATATTCCAAGCAAAATTATTATTGCAATAAGTAATACAAAAACCAGTAAATACTTTAGCTTATATTTATTTTTTTCAATTTTCTCTTTTTCTTCAACTCTAACGTTTTTGTTATATGTATGCCTTTTCTTCATATTTTGCTTAAAGCCTCTCTTCTCACTAGTGCTCCTAGACTTGACAATACTTCTTCAATGTTTTCATATCCACGATCCAGATGCCAAATATCATTAATTATAGTTTCACCTTCGGCTACAAGGCCCGCAAGGACTAATGCAGCTGCTCCTCTTAAATCCCGTGCATGAACAGAAGCACCTATTAACCTGTCAACCCCTCTAATAACGGCAATGCGTCCCTCTTGGGTAATATTAGCTCCCATTCTCATCAGTTCATCTACATGCTTATACCTGTTTTCAAAAACAGTTTCAATAACAATGCTTGTTCCCTTCGCAATAGTTAACAAGGATACAAGGGGTGCTTGCATATCTGTCGGAAAACCGGGGTAAGGAAGCGTTCTGATTACATCAATAGCTTGGGGCATTTTAGGTCCTGAAATACATATTTGGTTTTTATCTATTCTTATATTACAACCTGCCTCATTTAAAACTGAAATTATGGCAGTTAAGTGCTCAGGATAAACATTTTTTATATTTACATCTCCACCTGTTATACCTGAAGCTACCATATATGTACCTATAACAATTCTATCGGACATTATTGTATATTCAATATCATTTAGTTTCTTGACATTACCTTTACCTTTTACATATATAGTACCCGTCCCTGCTCCGGAAATATCAACACCCATTTCAATCAAAAAGTTTTGTAAATCTACTATCTCCGGTTCTTTAGCTGCATTGTAAATACATGTCTCACCCTCTGCAAATACTGAAGCTAACATTATATTTTCAGTTGCCCCGACACTCGGATAGCTAAGATGAATATCACAACCCTTAAGTCTCTCTGATCTGCAATACAAAAAGCCCCCATAAGCATCAAGTATTTTAGCCCCCATACTTCTTAAGCCCTTAAGGTGTAGGTCTATAGGCCTTGGGCCAATTTCACATCCACCGGGAAAACTTATTAAAACTTTACCACATCTAGCAAGCATAGGACCCATAAAAATAATTGATGACCTCATTTCAGCAGCCAAATCTACAGGTATTTCGGTAGAGTTAATTGTAGAAGAATCAACAGTTATAACACCATTTTCAAATTTCACCTTACATCCAATCTTGCTTAGTATCTTAAGTGCCACTTCAACATCTTTTAGCTTAGGACAGTTTTTTATCACACTAATACCGGAATTCAATAATGTAGCAGCTAATATTGGTAAAACTGCGTTTTTAGAACCATCTGCAATTATTTCTCCCTTAAGCTGCTGCCCTCCAGTTACAATTAATCTGCTCATTTCCAACACCTCGCACTACAATATCATATTATGCGAGGTCAAAAAAAGTGTTACTTCATAGCCTGCTATAATTAGAATACCGGGATATGTTAAGAAGTATACCAACCGCCCCCATCATAAGCACAAGAGAAGTCCCACCATAACTAAAAAAAGGTAGGGATACTCCTGTTGGAGGCACTGATGATGTAACAACAGCAACATTTAAGACTGTTTGGACTGTAATTAATGAAGTAATACCAATTGCTGTCAGACTCCCAAACAAATCCGGTGCATTCATTGCAACTTTTATTCCTCTCAATGTAAAAATCAAAAACAGTATCATTATAGTCAGCACTCCAATAAATCCTAATTCTTCAGCAATAACAGAAAATATAAAATCATTATGCGGATAAGGCAGGTAAAGAAATTTCTGCATACTTTTGCCAAGTCCTCTGCCAAACAGGCCTCCGGATCCGATAGCATAAAGAGATTGTATCGCATTATATCCTTTATCCTGAGCATCTTTCCAAGGGTCAATAAATGATAATACTCTTGCTCTCATATAATCAACAAAATATATTAATATTGCAAAACATCCTGCTAATGGTATTGAGATTATTATAAAATGTTTTATTTTCGCTCCTGCACAAAATAAAATAATAGCTGTTGTTACAAGGATAATTATTATACAGCTTAAATGTGGTTCAAGCAATAAAAGTCCTGCCACAATGCCCATTAGAAGGAGGTATGGAAAAAGGCCCTTAAAGAAATAGTTTAACTTGTCTTTACGTTTGGAAAGACTTTGAGAAAAGAAAAATATCATCCCCAGTTTAGCAATTTCAGATGGTTGAAAACGTAATGGACCTACTTCTATCCATCTGTAGGCACCATTTTCGTAAACTCCAATTCCCGGTACTCTAACTAACGCTAAAAGCACAATACTTATAGCAAGAAGCAAGGTTGAATATTTCTCGTATATTTTATAATCTACATTCATGGTTATAATCATTACTACAAAACCTATTATAGTAAAAAATAATTGACGTTTTAACATATAATATACATCTCCGAAATTGCTGTAAGAAAATGGAGCACTAGCACTAAATAGCATTATTATTCCTATGGAAAGCAGTATAAGTACTGTCATAAATATCCAAAAATCAAAAGGTTTTCTTCCC
>CAZEYH010000051.1:7206-10802 GCA_964515895.1 uncultured Clostridiaceae bacterium
TTTCAATAAAACTTCAACCTCAAAACCAACATTCCTATGAAGCAGGAAATAAGTGTAATTATCCAGAAGACTGTAACTACCTTTGTTTCTTCCCAACCTGAAAGTTCAAAATGGTGATGTATAGGTGCCATTTTAAACACTCTTTTCCCCTTGTACTTAAAATAACCAACTTGTATCAATACGGATAATGCCTCTATAACATAAATAATCCCGGCAATTAACAGTATCCATGGCATTTGCATTAAAATTGATACTGCACCTACTGCTCCTCCGAGAGCTAAAGATCCGGTATCTCCCATAAATACTTTTGCAGGATGAATATTGAATGCCAAAAACCCCAGGCACCCTCCGGCTACTATTGATGAAAATATTTTTATATAATCCCATTCGCTACGAGTCATTGCTACTATGGTAAAAAACACCATAACAATAAGAGTAACACCTGCAGCCAGTCCATCTATCCCGTCAGTTAGATTAACTGCATTTGTAGCCGAAATAAGAACTAATATTGTAAAAGGGACAAAAAACCATATTGGTAAATTGAATGTATAATCAACCCCCATAAATGGTATTATTATCTCTGTATTTAAAATTCCTTTCTCCATAGCATAAATAACAAATGTAACAGCTACAACTAGAAGAGCTATCATTTTTTGATCCCAATATAGCCCATCTTTCCTTTTTTTTGATATCTTAATAAAATCATCTATAAAACCTACTGCACCAAATCCAAGAGTAACTATTACCAACACAATTATTTCATGGTAATTAAAAGATAATATCGCAGATATCAGTGTAATAGGAATAAGAAATATAAGTCCTCCCATAGTAGGAGTACCTGTTTTGGCAAGATGGGTGGAAGGACCGTCATCTCTAACAGTTTGCCCAAATTTAAACCGTTTTAACATAGGAATAATAATAATTCCAATTATAACGGCTAAAGTAAACGCAGATATAAATGCAATAACTTGCACAGATATTGGGAAAGTTTCTCTCAAGTATATTCACCTCTTCATTGCTCTTTAGTCAGGTTCAGGACTATTTCTTCCATTTTCATTCCTCTCGAACCCTTTACAAGTATAACATCACCACTGCTTATTAAGCCCTTTAGGAATTCTGATACTTCAGTGTTATTAGAGAAGGATTTTACTTTTTCATGCCCAGCTCCTGCTTCTAATGCACCCTTTGCAATATTTTTCCCATCTTGTCCCACTGTTATAATATAATCTATTCCTAGTGAAACAGAAAATTTCCCCAGATTGAAATGAGCATCATATGCCCATTCTCCCAGTTCCAACATATCTCCCAGTACAGCTATACGCTTTTTTGGGCTATTACCATTAATGTTGTTAATATCTTTTAGAACCTTTAAAGCAGCCTCCATTGATTGGGGGTTGGCATTATATGTATCATTAATTATTTTGATCCCATTATAGGATATTATATTGAGCCGCATTTTGCCCGGAGTAAAAAGTCTTATACCTTCAATAATTCCATCTATTGATACTCCCATTTCAATGCCCACAACCAAGGCCGCCAATGCATTATAAATATTATGTACCCCCGGTATTGGTACATGAATCTTATATTCTTTGCCTTTAATACTTATATCAAAATAAACTCCTGATTCTCCCGCATTCTGAATATTATATGCTTGGTAATCTAAACCTTCATCCATGCCGTAATAAACAGTATGTTTATTTAAGAAACCCTTCAGGCCATACAGCAAATTATCATCTCCATTTAGTACTACTAAACCATCTCTTGGCACTCCCTCGAGAATTTCCATTTTAGCCTTTAAAATATTCTGTCTTGAACCCAGTTTTTCTATATGGGACATTCCTATGTTTGTTATAACAGCAATTCTGGGATGCACAATTGATGTAAGGCTGCTGATTTCTCCAATGCTGCTCATCCCCATTTCTAGAACAGCTACTTCATGATATGGTTCTAAATTAAATATAGTAAGGGGTAGTCCTATTTCATTATTGAAATTACCTTCTGTTTTCAGCACATTGTATTCTTGCATTAAAATACATGAAATCATGTCTTTTGTGCCGGTTTTGCCTACACTTCCGGTTATTCCTATAAATGGGATTTTGAATTTCTGTCTGTAATATGAAGCTAAATTCTTTAATGCTTTTAATGTGTCATCAACTTTAATGATAGTCTTTTTTCCAAAATCAGTACCATTATCACTTTTAATAATTTCTACTATATCTCGTTCAGTAACAGTTCCTGATGCTCCTGATCTAAAGGCATGTTCGATATAGTCGTGACCATCAAATCTTTCACCTTTAATTGGGATAAAGAGTTCACCATTTCTTATAGTTCGAGAATCGGTAGATATATTTAAGAATTCAGTATCACCTTTACCTGAAATCAATTTACCATTAACAGCTCGAATAACTTCATTGCAATTCATAGTCTGCATTGTTTATACCCCCAATACATTATTGTCCTTCAGCAATTTCTTCTAATATTTCTTTTGCCACCTCTCTATCATCAAAATGTATTGTTTTATCTTTAAATATTTGATATGTTTCGTGTCCTTTACCGGCTATAACAATTATATCATCAGGTTTTGCGTTTAAAATTGCATATTTTATAGCTTCACGGCGATCAACAATTTTTATGTACTTAGCGTCTGTTTTCTTTATCCCTGTTTCAATATCATTAATTATTGCCAGGGGATCTTCACTACGTGGATTATCTGAAGTTATAATAGTAAAGTCAGCAATCTTACCTGATACTTCGCCCATACCAAATCTTCTTAACCTATCTCTATTGCCACCGCATCCAAATACACACACAACCCTACCTGCTGCAAAATCTTTCACAGCATTAAGTATATTTTCCAAGCTGTCGGCAGTATGAGCATAATCCACTATTACTGTAAAATTTTCGTTAGTAGTAACAGTTTCAGCTCTTCCCGGCACACTCACCTTCTCTAGTCCCTCTTTTACAGGATCATAGGAAATTCCCATAAGAGCACATACACCTATAGCAACCAGTGCATTATATACAGTGAACATTCCCGGTATATTTACTTTGAAACCTCCATTTAACCATTTAGAAGCAACCTTAAATTCAACACTATGAGGATGTTTTATAATATCATATGCTCTTATATCACAGTCGTTTTCTATACCAAAAGTATATATATTGCATTTAGCTTCACTGATAACTTTACCGGCATATGGACTGTCGGCATTTACTAGGCCGGTTTTGCACATCTTAAAAAGTTTGATTTTAGCATTAAGATAGTCATCCATATCCTTATGTTCTTTAGGTGAAATGTGGTCTTTGTAAAGATTTGTAAATACTCCTATGTCAAAATCATTGCAACTAACTCTATGAAGCTGCAACCCTTGAGATGAAACTTCCATAACAACACTGTCAACTTTCTTTTCAGACATTTCGGAAAACAAATATTGCAAATCATAAGATTCAGGTGTGGTAATGGGGCCTCCATATACAATCCGGTCCCCTATCATGTTATGTATTGTACCTACAAGTCCAACCTTCTGTCCTGCTGCCTCAAGAATATTCTTAAGCATAAATGTTGTTGTAGTTTTACCCTTTGTCCCTGTGAT
>CAZEYH010000052.1:0-5471 GCA_964515895.1 uncultured Clostridiaceae bacterium
AATTAAATTTTGATTTACATGGAGTTGTTGACATGGTAAACATTTTCAAACTTAACACAATTGAGCTTGAAGCATTGGTACAATATAAGGAAGTATTAGAGAATAAACATCGTTTTCCCAAGAATTTTTGGACCGAAGAAAAAGAGCAAACAAAAGGTATAAAATTAAAATGTCGTGTCCTGACTCGTTATTGTTTTGAAAACCTTGCTGGACTTAAAGTTAAAGATTTCCCTAATTTTAACCTAAAACAATTAAAATCTATTTTAATTAAATATAAACTTTTCGGAATGGTTCAAAGGGTATTCAATCATGATGTTTTAGCTATTTTAAAAAATGCCTACCCAGAGGAATTTAGAACAAGACAACTAAAAGAATGGATGTGGAGCAAACATGGTATATGGCATGATGATAGTGCCATAATTGAGGCTGTCAATGAAATGGTTAAAAAAGAAGGAATAAGACGTGTCGAGGATATACCCTCTCTTAATTGGAAAGACAGACTGTTAAAACACGGAATATACAATGTGCTTTCGTATTTTAACTGGTCTATTTATTCTCTATTTAATTTCGTATATCCCAATAAGTTTCATCCTACAGATTTTAAATATAAAGTTAAGTGGGCTGCAGCTGATTCATTAGATAATGCATTTTACTATATGCATAAAACTTTTAGAAAGGAAAAATATACATTAGAAGAAATTTTACTTCTAAATACTTCAGATTTTAGAAAACTAGGACTTGCAGGCATGCTTGCCTCAGTATTTAATTCTTCCACCTTAAAGGCTAAAGAATATTATTTATACAAAACTATTGGGGATAAAGAACACCAGAAAGAATTAAGAACAGATATTAAAAAATTAAAGAGAGAAAAATATGATGAGAACATTGAAAAAAGACTGAGTAAAGTTGCAGTGGAAGGATACATATACAATCTGCATAGCAATACCACTTTATATAACTATATTAAACGTCATGCAAGAAAAAACAATATGTCCATTAATGATTTCATTTCAAGCTATGGATTTATATATAAAAGTGCAAGGAAAGATATTAAGAAAATCAATAAGGATGATATCTGGAATTTGAGAAAACAGGGATTTACCTATGTCCAAATAGCACAGAAACTTGATAGTAATCCCACAACAATTGCGGAAATGTGTGTAAAGCATTTCGGTGGTGACCCCTTAATTCCAAGGCCTATCGAAGACTATATAACAGTTCAGGAATTAATGAATGAATACCGAGTAGACCATAAAACAGTAATGAAGATAGTACATGAAAACCGTTTTGAAAATCATACAACCATACGTTTTAGATACCTTAAAAAATCGGAGATAGAACCTGCCATTGAAGAATATAAAAGGACAAGCAAGCATCACCAATTTATGATAAAAAGATATGCAAATTAATGACAAAAGGCCAATTTGAAGTTATAATTATTGTAGATTTATATATATTTATAATGTATTAGTAAATTAAGGTGATAAAATTGTCAGTAGTAAATAAAGAATGCCACTTAAACCGTAATAAAACTCTTCCCGGGAAGCTTTATGTGGTAGAGGGTTGTGATGGTTCCGGTAAAAGTACACAAATTTACCTTCTGAAAAGATGGCTTGAGTCAGAAGGTTTTATTGTTTTTTTTACTGAATGGAATTCATCTGAGCTAATTAAAGAATCTACTAGTGAGGCTAAAAAAAAGGACCTACTTACTCCTACAACTTTTAGCCTTATGCATGCAAGTGACTTTGCAGACAGATATGAGAAAATGATTCTCCCTCAACTCAGAGCAGGCTATATTGTCCTTTGTGACAGATATATATATACTGCTTTTGCAAGAGATATGGCAAGAGGATGCAACAGGGAATGGGTCAAAAATGTTTATAGTTTTGCTATAAAACCTGACATTATCTTTTATTTTCAAGCTCCGCTCCAAATATCTCTTAACAGAATTTTGACGGGAAGACTTCACCTTGAATATCATGAATCGGGAATGGACATGAAATTTAGTAATGATCGTGTTGAAAGCTTTAAAATATTTCAGGGAATAATTAAAAAACATTATGATGAGATGGCTGACGAGGAAGGATTTACTATAATTGACGCATCTCAATCCATAGAAGCACAACAAACCATTGTAAGATCAATTGTTAATAAGAGTCTGGAAGGTTACTCATCCCCCTGTAAACATTGGCAGGAAGGGAGTGTTTAAGTATGGCTGATAAATTATTTTACGGAAAAGGGCTTCCATATTTACAACTAAATAAACTACCCGGTAAATTAATAGTAATAGAAGGTGCAGATTGTTCAGGACGTTCTACCCAAATATCCATGCTTAAAGACTGGCTTGAAACTGAAGGTCATGCTGTATTAGATACAGGTCTTAAAAGGTCTACCCTTATAGGTAATGTTATATTTGAAGCTAAAAAAGGAAATATTCTCGGTAAAAAAACGTTAAGTCTTTTATATAGTACAGATTTTGCAGACCAGCTTGAAAATAAAATTATTCCGGCCCTTTCTGCAGGATTTGTTGTACTTGCTGACCGTTATATTTTTACTTTAATGGCAAGGGATTTTGTACGAGGCGCTAGTAAGGAATGGCTAATGGAGTTGTTTGGATTTGCCTTAATTCCTGACATGGTATTTTATCTTAGCATGAGCCCTGAAACTCTTCTGCATAGAACTTTTTCAAAATATGGATGTCTTGATTATTGGGAATCAGGGATGGACTTATGCTTTTCTAGTGATATGTTTGAAAGTTTTAAGAAATATCATACTCTTCTGAAGAAAGAATATGATGAAATGGCAAATAAATATAATTTTATTATCATTGATGCTGAAAAGGATCCGCAGAAAATTCAATCGGATATAAGGGCAAAAATAAAAGTATTCCTTGACTCTCCATAAGTATTGATTTTGACTAAATAATAATCAAGCAAGCTTTGATAATTGGAGTGTGCACAACACAGCTATCTATCCTCTTATGAGGGACATGACTTCCGCTCTTGTTTTTGCTTGTGTCCTTACTATTCCCCTTAGAGCTGAAGTAACTGTTTTGGAACCGGGTTTTCTGACTCCTCTCATCGTCATACAAAGGTGTTCTGCTTCTACAACTACAGCTACACCTAAGGGTTGTACAGTTTCCATAATTATATCGGCTATTTCGCTTGTAAGACGTTCCTGCAGTTGAGGACGCTTGGCAACAGCATCTACAACCCGAGCTAACTTGCTCAAACCCACAATTTTACCCTTATTAGGTATATAAACTACATGGGTAACACCTATAAAGGGCAATAAATGGTGCTCACATACAGAATACAGAGGAATATCTTTAACCATTACGATCTCTTCATGTTCATCTTCACTAAATATCTTTATAACATCCCTAGGATCCTGGTCTAATCCGGCGAAAATTTCTTCACACATTCTAGCTACCCTATCAGGCGTATCTTTTAGACCCTCCCTGTCAGGATCTTCTCCTATTGCTTCGAGTATTTCTCTCACTGCAGCTTTTATTCTGTCGTTATCTATCATAACAATTATTCTACCTTTCATATTATAAGTTTTATTTAGATGGCCCTTCGTATACTCATTATAATAAATATAATTATACTTTATTATAATATAAAGTCAATTTATAAAGAAAAATAAGCCCCTTTTAAGAAAATTACGGAGCTTATACTTTAACTAATTATATAAATATTCTCAATCTTAAATGTGACACCTTCATCCTAGCCGCAAGCGGACGGGTTTTTCGCCCAGTTTCCTATATAACTATTATAATCCTAAATAATGTCTAAGATAATTCATGATTACACCACTATACATTAGCCCGACACTCATAAAAATTATACTGGCTACTATTAACGGAAGTCCTGCCCTGCTACCATTTTTGGTTGCAAGTATACCCATTATTACCCCTACAACTCCAAAGATAAACGGATAGGCAATTAGAGAAAGAATTGCTGCAATCCAACCAAGTACAATAAACATTGTACTACTTCCGGCAGCAACTGCCATTTCCCCCCCGTCTCTCACGTCTTCATCCATATTTTCTCCAGTATTCTCGTTGACATTTTCATTTCTGTTTTCATTATTATTCATTTGATTATTATTCATTTCATCCATAAATATCACCCTATGTTATTATGCCTTATTAAGGATTTTGATATTCATGGTAAAAACTTTTTTAATCGCCGGTACCATGCAATTATGCGTTTTTTACATAGCCTGCTACAAGGTCACCTACTTCATTTGTGCCATAACCCATTTTGCCGGCAGAAAGGCTTTTTATATCTTCTTTTACAGCCTTCATTATTGCCTTTTCTATGGCATCGGCAGCTTTATCTTCCCCAAGTTGTTCAAGCATCATCTGTCCGGCAGCAATTGCAGCAAGGGGGTTTATTAGATTTTTTCTTGTATATTTTGGAGCTGATCCTCCAATTGGTTCATACATAGAAACTCCCGTAGGATTTATATTGCCTCCTGCTGCTATCCCCATTCCACCCTGAATCACAGCCCCCAGATCAGTGATAATATCACCAAACAAGTTGTCTGTTACAATTACATCAAAATATTCAGGATTTTTTACCATCCACATTGCAATTGCATCAACATGGGAATAATCTGTTTGAATATCCGGATAATCCTCAGCCACTTCATAAAAGGTTCTTTCCCATAAATCAAAAGCATAGGTTAAAACATTAGTTTTCCCACACAAAGTAACCTTTTTACCTTTATTTCGCTTTCTTGCATACTCAAACGCAAATCTTATACATCTTTCAACACCTTTTCGAGTATTGATAGATTCCTGTACCGCCACTTCATCGGGTGTTCCTTTTTTAAAGAATCCCCCGGCTCCGCAGTATAAACCTTCGGTATTTTCCCTTACAACTACAAAATCAATATCTTCAGACCTTTTATTCTTTAAGGGTGTATCAACACCTTCGTACAGTATTACCGGCCTTAAATTGATATACTGGTCCAAAGCGAAACGGAGCTTCAACAAGATACCTTTTTCAAGTATACCGGGTTTAACTTCAGGATGTCCTATTGCTCCAAGAAGAATTGCATCTTTTGTTTTTACTCTTTCAATATCACTATCAGATAGTATTTCTCCGGTTTTTAAATACCTTTCTCCTCCAAAATCAAAATATTCAAAATCCATATTAAAATTATATTTCATTCCTGCTTCTTTTAAAACTTTTATACTTTCCGCAGCAACCTCAGGACCTGTTCCATCTCCCGGTATGACTCCAATATTATATTTTTTCATGCTATTTCTCCTTTTCCATATAATTAATGTTTAGTAAGATTCATCTCTTAACATAAGTCACGAGTATTCTAAACTCCTCTATAGATATTTTTAATTCTCAAAACTTTTGAATATCTTAAATTACAAAATTATATCTTATCAACGAAAAGAATTTTTAATATAACCTATAAGTCCATCTTTAGCCATAATTTCTTGCATA
>CAZEYH010000052.1:5571-10711 GCA_964515895.1 uncultured Clostridiaceae bacterium
AAAAGAATTTTTAATATAACCTATAAGTCCATCTTTAGCCATAATTTCTTGCATAAATTCCGGAAAAGGTTCTGCAGTATATTCCCTTTTTTTGGTAATGTTTTTTATTTTACCATGAGAAAAATCAATAGAAACTTCATCGCTATCATCTATGTCTCTTGCAGCTTCAGGACATTCAAGAATTGGTAAACCAATATTTATAGCATTCCTATAAAAAATCCTCGCAAAAGTCTCTGCTATTATACAAGAAATACCTGAGGCTTTTATTGCTATGGGAGCATGTTCTCTGGATGAACCACACCCAAAATTCTTGCCGCCAACCATTATATCGCCTTTTTGTACTCTATCAATAAATGTTTTGTCTATATCTTCCATACAGTGTTTTGCAAGTTCATTATGATCTGAAGTATTTAAATACCTTGCAGGTATTATAACATCAGTATCAATATTGTCACCATATTTTATAATCTTACCTTTTATTTTCAAATTCTCACACCCTTCCTTTAACGTGCTATTTTTTAATAGAAAATAGAATAAAAATAATAAACTCAATAATTAATATGTCCTAAATAATATCGTCAGGTGAAACAATTTTACCTGCTATGGCAGATGCTGCAGCTATAGCTGGACTTGCTAGGTACACTTCACTTTCAGGATGCCCCATCCTTCCTACAAAGTTTCTATTTGTCGTTGCTACTGCTCGTTCACCCTTAGCAAGAACTCCCATATGACCTCCAAGGCACGGCCCACACGTAGGGGTGCTAACTACTGCGCCTGCATCTACAAATATATCGAATAATCCTTCATTCATGGCTTGTTTCCATATTTTTTGAGTAGCAGGAATTATTATGCATCTAACATCCGGGTGTACTTTTCTGCCTTTCATAACTTTAGAGGCTATCCTTAAATCTCCTAATCTGCCATTTGTACATGAACCAATAACTACCTGATTAATTCTGATCTCTCCAACCATATCTATGGTCCTTGTATTTTCAGGCAAATGAGGAAATGCCACTGTAGGTTTTATTGATGAAAGATCGATTTCATATACATTAGAATATTCCGCATCATCATCTGCAGTATAAACTCTATATGGCTTCGTAGAATGCCCTTTCACATATTCAAGAGTTTGTTCATCCACTATAAATATACCGTTCTTTGCACCAGCTTCAATAGCCATATTGGCAATTGTAAAACGATCATCCATAGAAAGGGAACTGATACCATCCCCTGTAAACTCTATTGATTTATACAAAGCACCATCCACACCAATCATCCCTATTATGTGAAGTATAATGTCTTTTCCACTTACCCATCTATTCGGTTTACCTTTCAATACGAACTTTATAGCCTCAGGTACTTTAAACCAAGCCTCACCTGTAGCCATACCGGCAGCCATATCCGTACTTCCTATGCCTGTAGAAAAAGCTCCCAAAGCGCCATAGGTACAAGTATGGGAGTCAGCTCCTATAACAACATCGCCAGGTACTACCAATCCTTTTTCAGGAAGTAAAGCATGTTCTATACCCATTTGACCAACTTCAAAAAAGTTTACTATCCTCATTTCTTTTGCAAATTCTCGTATAAATTTTACCTGTTCGGCAGATTTAATATCCTTATTAGGCGTAAAATGATCAGGTACTATAGCAATCTTATTTACATCAAACACTCGATTTACACCGATTTTTCTGAATTCATTTACTGCAACAGGTGTAGTTATATCATTTCCAAGTACCATATCAAGTTTAGCTTTTATTAGTTGTCCCGGTACAATATTTTCAATGCCTACATGATGAGCCAAAATTTTTTGAGTCATTGTCATTCCCATAAATAAACCTCTCCTTGTATAATTTTAAAATTATATCTTTAATGCATTATCGTAAGTCTAAGTGCAAAAGACAAATTAGCTTATAAACATGTTAACTCTGAATGAGTTTTACATTTATATTAATTATAAATGTATTCGAATTATATTCCTTACGGTATTTATTTTTTCTTTATAAATAAAATTCATGTTTATTCTTATTGTTTACGTTTTCGTTAAGTATGTAATTTCGGGCTACGAGATAAGTTTTCATCCTAGCGACTGAAGTCGTGGGCTTTCAGCCTTTCAGCTAAGTTTACCGTAATTTATACTTTTTATTTAATGCCTAGACTTAAATTGCTTAAACTAAAATTTTATTTTTTAGAAAAGTTGGTTTCTTTTGACTGTAATGATTTTCTATATTGAAGAGGTGTCATGCCTGTATACTTTTTAAAAATCTCATTAAAACGTTGCTGGTTCGAAAAACCTACACTGATAGCAATATCACCGGCTTTTTTATTTGTTTCAGACAATAGCTCCTTTGCCCTTTCAACCCTTGTTTTTATAAGGTAATTAATAGGACTTACACCGGTTATATCTTTAAAAGCTTTAGCAAAATAGCTCTGACTTAGAAATACGTATTTAGATATGTCTTTTAAAGATATATTCCGTTCATAATTATTATTGATAAAATTTATAGATGCTTGAATTACTTCATTAAGCTTACTGCTTTTTCCTTTGATACTATTTTCCCATTCCATTTTAAGAGCTCTAGAAATAAGGACAAAAAGCTCCAGCATAAGAAGATAGTTTAGAAATTCACTGCCTATATCATTATTTTCCTTTTCTTTCAAGATCCTATTAATAAGGGTAATAATATCATTTTTCGCATTTACCTTTAATTTTATGAACGCCCCTGTTTCTCTGTTTCTCACAAAGTTAAGAAAATCTTCAAGAGATACTTCAGATACTTCATTATTCATCCTATTTTCAAATTTAAAGTTGAATACGATGAATTCACAGCCTCCTTGTGATTTTACAATAAACTTATGAGGTTGCCTTGGTTTTATAATTATTATATTATTTGGTCCAATGTCTGCTGCTTTTCCTGCAATTTCAAAAATGGCATTACCCTTCTTAATATAAACCATTTCAAAAAGGTCATGCCTATTTGGTTCCATTGTCCAACTTGTATCATGGAACCTTTCTACAGACCTTACTATAACCGGAATAAAATTGGAAGATTTCATTAAACTTTCCCATGCTTTGGGCATAATCTTTTCATCCATAGAAAAACCCCTTGAATATAGTCAAATATTATCCTTAAATTCTTCTCCATTTATTAACATACTATATCAAATTAGCTTATAAGGCAAGAAAAATGAAAAAAGGATGTCAAATATAAATTGCCGGGAACTTATGCCCGGCAATTTATATTTTTCATTCCAGCCTACTAGGCTTTCATACGTATTAAACTCACATATCCAATTCATCCCAATCAATTTTGTCCAGGATGTTTTTTAGCTGTATTGCTTCCTCCTTTGTTAATGTTATACCTTTTCCCATTTTCTCGTGGAGTTCATCCCAATCCCTGATGTCAATTTTTGGTTTTCTTTCATTCCAACTTACAACATTTACTTCTTTTGCCCAACCCTTGGTGCCATAACCAATAATGCCCAATTCCTTTATTATTTCAAATTTAATTTCTGCCATAACTTCACCCTCCCTTCTTTATTAGTTTACTAATTTAGTCTACTACCGGTATTACTGAAACTTCAAGGCGTCCATTACCCTTTGCATAAGCTAGAAATTCGTCTAGCCCATCATATGCTTCAAAAGATATGTACTTAGGAATAGTTGTGTTTTCAGGGCTTTTCACCAACTTGCCCTTATCATCGATTAACGCTGCTACTCTTACATTTCTTATCCTTTGAATTCTATTGCCTCCTTTTTCCCATGTTTCATTTTCTATTACCGGTATAGTATTATTTTCATCTGATATAAATATAATATCAACATATTGTCCTTCTCTCAACTGCCAACCATTTACCTGATCACCTTTAAATTCGACAGTAAATAACCTGCTGTTCTTATCATTTACAATTATTTCTTCAAAATTTCTATTATTTGTTACCCTACTTGAAAGTATTATTTCATTTTTTTCTATATCAGCTTTAGCTTTTTTTCCTATTATTTCCTCTGTATCCTTTATTGATTGACTATGGACCTGGCTAATATTTATCTTCCTTTTCTCCAATAGATCTTCCGTAATAGTTTCACCCTCTTTTATTTTTCTGACAGCAAATACAACACTTATTTCTGGTTCATATTTTGATACACTTTTTACGATTATAATTTCAACTGTAAGAAAAACTAAAGCTAATATAATTGTTAATATTATCATGTTTACTCTTTTCATAAAAACCTCCACACAAGCATTAATTATTAACCGGAATATCTGAATCTACATGCACCTTTATTTGAATATATTCTTTTCCTGTTATATTCCTAATAATTTTATGATAAAAAGCAGGTTTTACCGGTACAATTATACAACTATGTATGGCAGGCTTTGTTATATTAATATTGTATGGACATTTAGCAGGTAAATTATCTGTATAAATAATTATTGACTCTATGCTAACTTTATAATCTGCAATGGAATTCTCTAAAGGATTCAGTTCAGAATCCAGTTGCAAATTTTTTGCAAGCATATTTCTGTAAATACTCAAAATATCGGTTTCATTAAAGTCTATAATATTTTTACCCAGGCTTTCAGCCTCAAGTGCATAAAAAGCTGATATATTAGTAATGTCAACTGCATCTTTTATTAACTGAGACTTTGTAAAAACAATGTATTTTTCCATTACTGAAGCAAAAACAGGTAGTAGTACAAATACAATTATAGCTACTATAATTAGAACATCTGCAGTACCGCTTCCTTTTTCTTGAATTATTCTAGGTAAAACCTTTCTATATTTACGTAAAAATTCAGATTTTATACCTCCTATTTGGTTAAATAGATTTCTCATTTAATGTAATCCTTTCAACTTACCTACTTAGTTTACAACTTTTCTAGCAATAGTTGTCTTGTTGTAAACCATCTTCTGTGTGATATTTTCCCTAGCAAGTATACTTCGCAGTTTGCTATAAATATACTCTGCTTCTACTAAGAGAGTTATATCCTGCCCAAATTTAGCATTTTCAGTACCCTGCACTACTACAGATTCAAACCCCTTTCCATACAAATTAGTTATTAATTCATCTCTAACAATAGATGTCAATCCACTATCTATTTCCATTTTTAAGAGAGCTTTTCTGCATATAGTATTTAAA
>CAZEYH010000053.1:0-8115 GCA_964515895.1 uncultured Clostridiaceae bacterium
TTTTACTTCATCAACTGCTACTTCAGCCATTGCTTTTCTTGCCTTAAGTTTCATTACTGCTCCTTCTCCTGTAGCACCACAAATATAAAAACCTGAACACCCTGCATCTAAATGCCATTTTAAAAGCTTGCGAAGCTCACTCTCTATTACCATGCCTTCTTCGTTTACAGGACTGACTATTGCCGGCATAATACCTTTAAACTTTACATTCTTCATTATTTTACCACCTTTTTTCTATATTAATTAAGTTATATTAAACCATACAAAAAAATTCACCCTATCCCTTTACGGAACCTGCTATTATGCCTTTAACAAAATATTTCTGCACAAAAGGATATATTGCAACTATCGGTAATGCAACAAGTACTATAGTTGCTGTCTGATAATTCTTTGGATGGATAAGTTTTTGCATTTCAGTTGGATCCACATTTTCTGTTGTTCCCATTGCTGCAAGATTAGGGTCGTTGACTACCTGCCTTAAATAATACTGAAGTGTCCAGAATTCTCTTTTCGGTGAATAAATCATAACATTATACCACATATTCCAGTTACCCAATGCAACAAACATTCCTATTGCTGCTATAGTAGGAACAATAATAGGTATTATTATTCTTGTCAAGACCTGGTAATCTTTAGCCCCATCCAAATAAGCTGCTTCAATAAGGCTTTTCGGCACTTGCTGGATCTGTGTTCTAATAACAATAATATAAAACACACTTACCAGACCTGGCAATATCAGCGCCCAAAAACTATTACCCAGTTTCAGTGTTTGAGTTACAAGTATATATGTCGGAATTAATCCGCCGCTAAAGTACATTGTAATAACAAAGTAATAATTAATAATTTTTTTGCCCCTGAAATTTCTGCTTAAAGCATATGCAGCCATTACCATTATAATTAAACTAATAAAAGTTTTTAATGCTGTCAAAAAAACAGTGTTTTTCAAAGCATTAACAAATGTTCTTGTCTTGATTATCTCTCTATAACATCTAAGATTAAAGCCTTTAGGCCATATCCCTACTTTTCCGAATGCTACGGCATCGATATCACTTACTGAAGTACTTATAATATTAAGACACGGTAATAATATAAGTAAACTAAATATAATTAATATAAAATAATCTATAGCTAAAAATAATTTTCTTCCTTTTGATAGTTTCAAACGCCTACCCCCTTTTTACCCACAAAATCTAGCATAATATCATGATTAATAGTTACCACATGGACCAACCGGCAAATTTTCTGCTTAATCTATTTGCAGTATAAACCATTATAAAGTTAATAACCGACTGCGTTAAACCAATTGCCGTGGTTAGGCTAAATTGCATTCCCTCGAGGCCTAACCGGTAAGTGTATGTACTTATTACATCACCAACTTCGTAAACCGAGGGATTATATAGCAAAAATATTCTTTCAAATCCTATAGACACAAGATTTCCTACCTGAAGAATAAATAGGACAACCATTATTCCTCTTATGCCGGGTAAAGTAATATGCCAAGTTTGCATCCATCTTCCCGCACCATCAATTCTTGCTGCCTCATATAATTCTTCATCTATACTCATCAGTGTAGCAAGATAATATACGGATGACATTCCAATACCTTTCCATATTCCTGCAACTGTAACAATGGTTCTAAAATACCTTTCTTCACCTAGAAAAAATATAGGTTCCATACCAAAAAGCTGGTTCAATAGATAGTTGACAATTCCATCATTGGGCGAAAATATCGCTTTAATCATACCTGATACTATTACCCAAGATATAAAATATGGCAGATAACTTATTGTCTGGACCGTTTTCTTAAATCTTACATGCATTACCTCATTTAAAAACAAAGCAAGTATTATTGGCGCCACGAACCCGAAGGTAAGACTATATAAATTAAGTATTAGAGTGTTTCGTATTGCCTTCCAGTAATAAGCATTTTTAAGGAAAGTTTCAAAATGTATAAACCCTACCCATTTGCTTCCAAGTATACCTTTAACAGGAACAAAATCCTTAAAAGCTATAATAATTCCGTATATAGGGATATAATGAAATACAAAAAGCAGTGCTACTGCCGGAAGTAATAATAAATAAGAAGATATATCTATATATGAAAAATAACTTCTTTTTCCTACTTTATTTATTTTTATAGACTTTATTTTGCTTGTATTAACTAATTGTTCGTTCAGTATAATCCCCCCCTTAATTACACATCCCCCTTATATTTCTTTTAAAAAATATAAGTAACTCTTACAATATTTTATATAAGATGTGTATCCCACATTTTTATTTATATAACCATTTGTAGGATACACATCAGTTAAACCGGTTAAATAATCCTATAAAATATTATCCTCTATGTTTACCTGTTCTATTATTCATATATACTTCTGTTCTTTTCCCACCATTCTTTGAAATTCTCAGTAACTACTGAATATTTTTTCTCGAATTCAGCTACTTCTTTGTCATATTCTTCCATGCTTATTTGCCCCATTATTGCCTTAATAATTAGCTTATTTGCTTCAGTTGCAGCTTCTTTACGAATTAATGATATATCATCAGGCTCAATATAAGCCCATGTGGTAGAAGGGCCGGATACTTTACCATTTTCCTTTGAAAGCTTGAAAGCAGGATTCACATATTTTTCATATATTTCTGTGCCATCAACACCTTCTTCTTTAAAGTTTGCTATGCTAACTTGTTCTGTAATATTTGAAATCCAATCCATATGCTGCTGCTGCCACATAAAGCTGTATGCATTTCTCCATGCTGTTTCTTTGTGCTTTTCGATATCAAGAACTTTTTTACCATCGACAATATTATATTCAATTCCTTCTCTTCCCCAAATTACTTCTTTAACCAGGTCCTCATCACAGAATGCCTCTATTAGTCTTACTGCCGCATCTGCTTTTTTTGTATCAGAAGGTATGGAAAAACAACGGAATCCTCTTAAATTCTGCGGCCAGCAAACATACTTAGGATTAACACCCGGAGCTATCATATGTGGAACAGGAGCCCATGTAGCATCAGGATTGCCTGTGCCTTTCCTTGTATTAATTATATACTCTGCTATACCATTAGGCTTAATTGTATAAATAATAGCATCATTACTTTGAATTTTCTTTGTTGCATCAGCACTGCTTGTAGTAACAAACTCCCTGTCTAGCAATCCTTCAGTTTACAATTTTCTATGATACTCTACACATTCTCTCATACGTGGATGGCCTAAAGGAGAATAGATTTCACCTTCATATTCAGTCCATTTTGTACTTGCACTGGAAAGCTGGGTTCCAAATGCTCTGAAAGTTGGGAATAGCCAATACAACTCCCCTCTTGATACAAATGGTAAAGCCTTTGGATTATCTGCTTTTACTTTTTTAGCAAATTCATACCATTCGTCAGGTGTAGTTGGCACCACACCGCCATTTAATTTATCTATAAGGTCAATTCTTGCTACATCAACATATATCATTTCCGGCTCTTTTGCAAAGAAATTATATATATTGCCGGTAGGTGTTTTACTGCCTTCCCATACAGAATCCGGAAACCATTTACTCAAAACAGGTGAATTTTTAATATAATCATTCAGTGGAAGGAAAGCACCCTTATCTCCAAAAGTATTTACATTCCATCTATCTTCATGATATATAAAATCGGGTAGTTGATTTGAAGAAATCAATAGATTAAGTCTTGTCTTTCCTTCTGCAAATGCCGGCATTTCAATGTCTGTAATCCGTACATTTGCTTTTTCCAGAAATTTATCCAGAAATACATTGGATTTTGGGTCAACATCTTCAGGAATTTTTACATTGCACCAAATGAATGCTGTTATTTCATCCGGTGATTGCTTTTGTGGGGCTGTTTCCGAAGTTTTACCAGAGGTTGAAACATCGGGACTGTCAGTTTTCTCCTTTACAGTACACCCAGCGATTACACTTAAAATAAGTGCAAACATAATAGAAATTGCTAGAAACTTTTTAAATCTTTTCATTAATACATCCCCCTTTTGAGATTTTTTATATTCAAGTCTATTTATAAAAATAAACTTAAAAACAAAATTAATTAATATGTAAGAAATAATACAAATTTGCACTTTTTAAACTGATTATTACATTATTTGCTGAGCAAGGATATTAAAATGAATTACTTTACATGTAAATAATAGCTGAAATGCTCGTTTTCATCAAGGACAACTTTCTGCATTCTGTATATTTTACTGCTTTTAAATGTTACATTTCTTGAATACCTATATTTCATGAGCTATAATATGCTTAATTAATCATACGTTAAATTAGGTGAAGGTTTTTGCTAGCTGAAGAGATGAAAAAAAGCTCATTGCAACTATTGCAATGAGGTATATTAGAGAGAGACATTTCACCACTATCAGGAGGTTCAAAATAAAAATGCATTCATTTAAAAAATGGCAGTTAAGAATATTTATTTTATGTTGGGTTGCATACGCGAGTATATATTTTGCTAGAGTTAACCTTTCAGTAGCTATACCTTTTATTCAAAAAGATTTTAATTTTGACAAAGCGCAGGTAGGACTCATAGGAAGCCTTTTCTTTTGGATTTATGGTATAGGACAATTAGTAAATGGTTATGTTGGAGACAAAGTATCTAGCAGGGTCTTTATATTTGTTGGTCTTATAGTTACATCCCTTTCAAATATATTTTTTGGTGTGACATCAAATTTTACACTAATGCTTGTTTTTTGGGCAGTAAATGGGTACTTTCAGTCCATGCTTTGGGGCTCTGTAACTAAAACATTATCTTATTGGTATTCTCATGAAGAAAGAAGCAGGGTTGCTATTGCAATATCTACATCATCTGTCAGTGGATACATATTTTCGTGGGGACTTTCAGGAAAAATACTTTCATGTATGTCATGGAGATGGGCTTTTTTTGTACCGGGAATATCAACATTTATGTATTCATTTATTTGGTTTTTTAGAATTAAAAATCATCCTGAAGAAGTGGGATTTGAATCTCCAAATATATATGTAAATACTCAAGAAGAAATATCAAATGAATTAGAACGCCCATCAGAATCATTATGGAGCATAATATATAAAACGAAACTATGGTATATAGCAATAGCATGTTTTGCACAGGGAATAATTAAGGAAGGCATTGGCTTCTGGGCGCCATCTTTTATAATGGAAAAATACAATTTGGATTTTGTTAGCTCTGTAATTTTATTTATTCCGGTTATGAATTTTATTGGCACAATATTGGCAGGTTGGCTTAATAAAAAGCTAAAATATCGAGAAAAACTTGCTACTATTATTCTTTTTGGAGTAAGTATGATAATGATTTTTGGCCTGGTTAAGTTTGGCAATCTGGGTATATCTACTGCTTTAATTTTCCTGGGACTGTCATCAGCCACCATGCATGGAGCTAACACACTGCTATTGGGGGTAATTCCCATGGGCTTCGCCAAGTATAGCAAGGTTTCTTCTGTGGCCGGGTTTCTGGATTTCTGTTCTTATCTTGCATCGGGCTTTTCAGCATTTTTAACAGGAATTATTGTAAAATATCACGGATGGAGCAGTATAATGATTATTTGGGTACTTTTTGCAGCTGTAGGTATATTTGCTCTAGTTGCCAGTTGGAAGTCAGATAGAAATTATAATGCTTTAGCTGCTGTCAACATAAATAAATAATGTAGGGTGCATTTTTGTTTTTTGAAGAAATATAATATACGTCCAATATCGAAGGGACACACACCAGGACTTATGGCACATTACTTTGGAAGATAAGAATACCCATCAGCTGTAATTATAACAGATAACCATTATAGTATCAGTTTGCAATATTATATTTCACTGTGTTATAATTTACATATATTACGGAAATGCTGTTTAATGGAACTATATAATAATAGAACTTACATGAACTTATTAATTAAAGATTGAATTAACCAAATGCTTGCAATTTGCATTGTATAGATTAGATGGCTTGAATTATAAATTTTAATTTTAATTTGTGCCATCAGTAATAATGATTTGACGGAGGCTTTATTGAAAATGAAAAAAATATCTTTTAAAATAATATTCTTTATAATTATAGTATATCTATCAGCTACACTTATCACTTCCTGTAATGCAGTTAATAAACCTCAGGAAGATGAGCAAAAAAATAAAACTACTAAGACCCAACTAAAAGTATCAGATTATTTTCCTTTTACTAAAGACACACATATGGTTTATAAAGGAATCGGAAATGAATATGCCGAATACGAAACTTATGTGGAATATATAAAAGATAATATAATGCAGGTTAGAAATATAAATCCGGGTACTTCGTTGGTAGTAGTATACGAATTAAAAGACGGTGAGTTAGAAAGAACATTAACCCAGGGCGAGGTATATTATCGATATGATTATACTTCATCTAAAAAAGAGGATGAAATCCTCATAAAGGAACCGATAAAGGTAGGAACATCTTGGACATTAAAAGATGGTACCAAAAGAAGTATTACTTCTACTGATAAAAATATTTCCACTCCTTTAGGCAATTATTCCGCTTTGGAAATTACGTCTGAAAGTTCTGAATCGACTGTAACAGATTATTATGTTAAAAACATTGGTCATGTAAAGAAAGTTTTCAAAACAAAAGAGGGTGATTTTACAGTCTCAAGTGAGCTTGAGAAAATTGAAAAGGATATGCCCTACAGGGAGCAAATAAGATTTTATTATCCTGATTTCCTTAAAGATAAGTTGGCCTATGTTGTCAAGGACATTGAGCTTTTTACAAATAAGGATATAAAGGAAATCTTTGAAAGAGAAATGAAAATTATACCTGAAGGCAGCGAGTTAACAAAAGTAATGTCAGATAACACTAAAATATTGAATATTGAATTAAATGATGATAAAGATTTAGTAACAGTAGATTTTTCATCTCATTTAGTTAGTGAAATGAATGCAGGCACTAGTCTTGAGGCAATGCTTCTAAAAAGTATTACAAACACCTTTGGCACCTATTTTCAAAAGCAAAAAGTGAAAATCACTTTGGAAGGTAAGCCATATTCGTCAGGGCATGTATTAATGGGACCGGAGGAATATTTTACTGTCAATACAGAAAACACTTATGAATTTAAGTAAAGTCAAGTAGCTTCCTTTTCCTCTCCACCATTTCATCTACCCTCTTAATATACTCTTCCAGGCTTTTAACATTAAAAGCCCTTTCTATTCTATTTTCATCAGGATATATTACTTTTGTAACAGCACCTGCTCCAAAGGCAATAATGGTTTGCTTCTCTTCCATCATCTGAATATTATATATGCTTTCAAAACCGGGCTTGCAGTAGCCTACATTCTCCAAATTTCCTGCAATGTTTTTCTGACGGTAAAGATAATATGGGTGCATTCCCATGGAAAGTGCACATTCATATGCTCTATCTGTCATCAAAATTGCCTCTTCATCCGATGTGTGAGTAAATTTTTCCATCTCCACACTTAATCTTGAAGCCCTTTTAATTGCTAAAGCATGCACTGTTAAACTTTCAGGATTTAGAATCTTTATTTCTTTTAATGTGTTTTCAAACATTTTCAGATTTTCTCCGGGAAGTCCTAAAATAATATCCATATTAATATTTTTAAAACCAATATTTCGTGCAAGATGAAAAGCGTCTTTTATCTCTTCAGGAGTATGATCTCGCCCAATAATCCTAAGAGTATTCTCATTCATAGACTGAGGATTAATACTTATCCTGTCTACTCTGCTGTTTTTTATCACCATAAGTTTCTCTTTATCGATTGTATCCGGTCTGCCGGCTTCGAGAGTATACTCCTCCAAATCTTCTAAATCCAATGTGTTCTCAATATATTGTAAAAGGTCCTCCAAATATCCCGTAGCAATTGAAGTAGGTGTTCCGCCTCCGATATAAATGGTTTGAATTTTGTAACCTTTTCCCTTGATTATATCATTACTAAGGGAAATCTCTCTTTTTAATGTATCCATATATTTTTCTACAAGATGCCCCTGCTTCTTTATACAATTAGATGTAAATGAGCAATAAAGGCATCTGGATTTACAGAAAGGTATGCCTATATACAAGCCTATCATATTATCTTTGGTCTCATCAAGTATTTTCTTTTCAACACTAGCCACATTATAAGCAAG
>CAZEYH010000053.1:8215-10691 GCA_964515895.1 uncultured Clostridiaceae bacterium
ATAATTCTCACATATTAAATAAATGGGTTATATTTCCTCTCATATCCAATGGTTGTAGCTGTACCATGCCCGGGATAAACTACTGTTTTATCATCCAATGTCATAAGTTCATTCCTTATTGAGTTCATTAAATCGTCATTATCTCCATCCCCAAGATCTGTCCTCCCTATAGACATTCTAAATAAAGTATCTCCGGTAAAAAGATTATCCTTGGCTTTAATACATATACCACCCGGAGTATGCCCCGGAGTATGAATAACTTCCAACCTTAAATCCTCTAAATTAATAATATCTTTATCCTTTAGTAAAATATCAGCAGGATCAAATGTTTTTTTAATTCCAAAAAGATTAGACCCATTATGCAATGGATTAGACAGAGATTCCCCATCATCCTGATGTATAAGAACTTCAGCTTTTAGCTTATATCGTATTTCATCCACCGAAACTATGTGATCCACATGGGCATGTGTTAGAATTATGTATTTTATATTAAGTCCTGTCTGTCTTACCATCTCAAGTATATCTTCACTATTTGCTCCCGGGTCAATAATTACCCCTTCATTATCATTTCCCATTATATAACAGTTCGATGCCAACATACCTGTTGGCAACCTTTTTAAAATCATATCTCTCAGAACTCCTTTTTGCTATCTAATAATAAAGTTACTGGTCCATCATTAAAAATTTCAACCATCATTTCAGTTTGAAATCTACCGGTTTGAACATTTATGTTAAATTCTCTGCAATACTGAACAAAAGTTTCATATAAACTTTCAGCCTTTTCAGGAGCTGCAGCCTTATCATAGCTTGGCCTGCGTCCCTTTCTACAATCGCCATACAATGTAAATTGTGAAACTACAAGCAATTCACCTTTTATATTCAGTAAAGACAGATTCATTTTTCCATCTTCATCATCAAATACTCTAAGATTTACAACTTTACTTGCAAGATATTCCGCATCCTTTTCAGTATCTTCGCTGCTGACACCCAGCAAAACTACCAAACCCTTTTGTATTTCTCCGGCCACATTATCTTCAACTAATACTCTGCTACTACAAACTCTTTGTACAACAGCTCTCATTATTAAATTCTCCTTTATATTGTTCCTTTCTTAGTTTTTATTTCTTGTAACCTCAAATACCCCATCCACTTTCTTAAGTCGCCTAATTATTCTATTGAGTTGTTCTGCATCAGTTATTTCAAGAGTAAGGATCATTATTGCTGTTTGATCCCTCAAGGTTCTGGCATTAATACCTTTTAGAGGTATTTTTGCATCATTTATCGAGTTGGTTATATCCATGAGAAGGGCATTCCTGTCATTTGCCAAAAGAGTAACATCCGCCTTATAGGCTCCATTCTTATCATCCATCCACTCTACATCAATTAATCTTTCCTGTTCATTTGGATTGTTCCTTATATTAATGCAGTCACTCCTATGGACTGAAACTCCCCTTCCTCTCGTAATATATCCAATTATACTATCCCCCGGCACCGGATTACAGCATCTTGAAAGCCTCACAAGACAATTATCTATTCCTTTAACAATAACTCCATTTGTAGGCATATGTCTTTTTCTTCTTTCTGCTTTGCTGATAGTCCCGTCAATACTTTGCTGTTCAAGTTCTTCAGCTTTAAGAGTTTTTCTATATTCTTCTTTTAATCTTGAAATAACCCTATTTGGTGTTATAGCACCATAACCAATTCCCGCATAAAGGTCATCAATCCCTACAAATGTATATTTTTTTAATATAGGCTCAATCCATTCGGGTTTAAAAAGTTGACTGTGAGTTAATCCATGTTTTTTAAGTTCTTTATCAATGAGTTCTTTGCCTCTTACAATATTTTCATCTCTTTTTTCTTTTTTAAACCATTGCCTTATTTTACTTCTTGCCTGAGAACTTTTAATTATTTTTAACCAATCGCGACTTGGCCCACTGGCATTTTGAGATGTTAATATCTCTACTATTTCTCCGTTATTTAACTTGTATTCAAGAGGTACTATACGTCCATTTACCTTGGCACCAACCATCTTATTTCCTACTGCACTATGAATTGAATAGGCAAAATCGATAGGGGTAGAACCTTTAGGAAGATTGATTACATCACCTTTTGGGGTAAATACAAATACCTCATCTGTAAACAAATCAATTTTTAGAGTCTCCATAAAGTCCCTAGCATCCGGCATTTCTTTCTGCCATTCGAGTAATTGCCTTAACCATGTAAGTTTTTCATCTAAATCACTCTTACCTGAATGCCCCTCTTTATATTTCCAGTGTGCAGCTATACCTACTTCAGCAACTCTATGCATCTCCCATGTTCTTATTTGAACTTCAAAAGTCTGACCTTCATGACCTATTACAGTAGTATGAAGAGATTGGTACATATTAGGTTTTGGCATTGCTATATAGTCTTTAAACCTTCCGGGAATTGGCTTATACAGCTCATGTACCATACCTAAAACTGCATAACAATCCTT
>CAZEYH010000054.1:0-6455 GCA_964515895.1 uncultured Clostridiaceae bacterium
AAAAGACATATTACTCTTTGTAATTCTATCAACTACTTTAGATTCAAACATATATAATTTTTCATTACTAAAAAAATATACATTTATTACCCAACCAATCCGTATAGGGTATAGATATCCTTGATGCAAAGGAGCACTAATTAATATAAATTGATCATCTAATACTTGCTCAAACATGCTTACAAAATCAATATCAATTTTATTTCCTTTATCAGTATAAATTTCAAGTTCTAATCTGGTACCGGTTTTAATCTCTGTAATCAATATAACTTCGCCCCTCAAATTAACTCACCCCGTCTTGCCCCGTTGTATAATATATGTCTGCAAGTTAACTCACTTAATAATATATACTTATAAAACTTGCCAAACGTTTTACAAAACCTTTAATTCCTTTACTAGTATATCGAAGATTATAGCTTTCTTCATCAACCAACTTATAGGCAATTTTTCTAATAAACTTTGAAGCCTGACTGTTTGGAAAACCCAATGTAAAGGCTTGCTGTAATTTTACAGCTTTTACAACCCTTTCGTCATACAATATTATACCTAATGGGTCAAGTTTTGTGCATAAGAACCTTTCAGATACCATCATAAGTTTATTTAGCACATCATTGGCTTCTTTGATGCTTTCAGCTCTATTTACAATGATTCTCATTACCTTTTCCTTGTCTCTATTTACTATAAGCTTGATTAATGCATACGCATCAGTAATTGAAGTAGGTTCAGGTGTTGTTACAACTATAATTTCGTCAGAAGCCATTGCAAACTTTAATACGTTTTCTGACAAACCCGCCCCTGTATCAATTAATATAATATCAAAACAACTATCTAATTGCTCAATATTGTTTATGAAGTTATTTAATCTTTCTTCATCTGTTTTAACAAGTTCTTCAACTCCTGAGCCTCCCGAAATAAATTTGATGCCGTTAGGTCCTTCACATATGATATCCATTATATTTTTGTTTTTATCTAAAGCATCAACTAAAGTAAATTGAGGTACAAGACCTAAAAGTATATCTACATTAGCTAAACCTAAATCTGCATCAATTATTATAACTTTAAGTCCTAGCTCGCATAAAGCAATAGCCGTATTTACAGCTATGTTAGTTTTACCTACACCACCTTTACCGCTGGTAACCGTTATTACTCGTGCAGCCTTTTCCCTTGGTTTGTCTACACTGGATACCTGTAAAGACTGCTGCTTCATCTTTAACTTGTTAACTATCTCCCTTAGTTTATCTGCCTGGTCTTTCATTCATCTCTTTCTCCCTTACCCCTCTGTTCTCTTGTTCCTCCTAATAGATTTTTCGCTATTTCATCAATATCGGCAACTTCAATATCATCAGGAACACTTTGACCTGTTGCTATATAGGAGAGAGGTTTTTTTGTATAAAATACTGTATTGAGTATAATACCCTGGGAAGGAGCCTCATCTGCTTTAGTAAATATTAGTTTGTAATTATTCAAAAAACTATAACTATCTATTACTTCCTTGAAATTTTTTTTACTGGCCGTCATACTCAATACTAAATATGCTTCATCAGCTTCAGCTTTTTTGATAATAGTTTTTAACTCTTCAAACTGTTTATTGTTCTTGTGGCTTCTACCTGCGGTATCAATCAAAACTAATTCTTTATCCCTATAGCTATTTATTACATCTTTTACTTCGTTTTCAGAATATATAACAGATAAGGGTATGCTTAATATATCAGCATATATCCTTAATTGTTCAACTGCTGCAATTCTATATGTATCTGCAGTAATTAAAGCAACACTCCTATTATGGTTTATTGAATAATGGGCTGCAATTTTAGCTAATGTAGTTGTTTTGCCTACCCCTGTAGGACCTGCAAATATAATTACTGTAGGTTTTACTCCATCTTTAACATAAATAGTATTTGGCGGTTTTAGTATTTCTGCTATATTACTATAGAGAACAGATACAAAATCATTAATATTATTATTTTCTCCTGTTTTTTCTTTAGTCTTTTCAATTAAATCTTTTGCAATTTCTTCATCAACATCATTTTTTATAAGATTATTGTAAAATACCTGCATCAAATCCGTATAAGATTGTTTTGATACGGATTGTTTATCCAACGTTTCACAATATGAAGAATTTTGCATTTTTCGGTATATTCTGTTTAACACCGCCTCCATATTATTTACCTTGGATTCGAGAGTAGTTTCTAAACCCTTCGACTCGTCTAACGCAGCAACAACCTCAGTCATTGGCTTTGAAAATAACTTTAATAAGCCTTTTTGTCTTATATTTCTTGTGCTTAAAATTATGGCATCATTTCCCATATCCATTTTTACTTTTAGGATTGCTTCTTGTAAATTGCTTCCCACATAACGTTTTATCTTCATATTTATACACTCACCATCCCAATAGATTGGACTTCCAACTTACTATCCAATTCATTATAAGACAATACTATTAAATTCGGTATTACATGTTCCGTCAATCTTTTAAAATATAATCTGACAACAGGAGCAGTTAAAACTATTGGTTGTTGCCCAATTTCTACAAATCTTTGTATTTGTTTAGAAACACTATTTATAATATTATCTGCTATACTGGGTTCTAATGCTAAATATGATCCGCTTTCAGTCCTTTGGATTGAATCCATTATAATTTTTTCCAATTCAGGATCTAATGTAATAACTGCAGACTTTCCATTATCAAAATACTTGTTTGATATAGATCTCCCCAAAGCTTGTCTTACATGTTCGGTCAACATATCAGTATCTCGTGTAATTTGAGCATAATCAGCCAATGTTTCCAATATTGTTACCATATCCCTGATGCATACTCTTTCTTTTAATAAATTAGCAATAACTTTCTGTATTTCCCCTACTGTCATTAATTTAGGCACCAGTTCATCTACAATAACAGGATAGTTTTGCTTCACATTGTCAATTAATAACTGAACATCTTGCCTTCCCAACAACAAATGTGCATATTGTTTTATTACCTCGGACAGATGAGTTGCAACTACAGATGGGGGGTCTACAACAGTATAGCCCAGCATTTCAGCTTTATCAGCTTGAGTCTCATTAATCCACACTGCCGGTAAACCGAATGTAGGTTCAAAAGTCTTAATTCCCTCTATTTCTTCATCAACTATCCCGGAGTTTATAGCAAGAAAATGATCAGTCATCAGTTCACCTCTTGCTGCTTCAACCCCTTTGATTTTTATGACATATTCATTTGGGTTTAACTGTATATTATCCCTAAGTCGAATGATTGGCACTACCATCCCCATTTCAAGAGCGAACTGTCTTCTTATCATAACTACCCTATCTAACAGATCTCCTCCCTGATTTATGTCTGCCATAGGAATTATTGCATACCCAAATTCTAATTCAATAGGATCTACTTGCATAAGCGAAATAACACTTTCAGGCCTCCTTATTTCAGATATTTGAGTTTCTTTTTCTTCTTCTACTTCTTGCTTAATATCTTTCTGTTCCCGTTTTGAAACTTTATAAGCAACAAATACAAGAATCCCTGATAAAACCAAAAAGGGTATTCTTGCTAGAAAAAACGAAAGTATAAAGCTCATCCCGGATACAATATATAATACTTTAGGATTACTAAATACCTGCTGAACCAGATCCTCGCTGATATCTGATTCAGAAGCAGCTCGCGTTACTACAAAGCTGGTAGCTACAGATATCATAAGAGCAGGTATTTGACTTACAAGGCCATCTCCTATTGTTAAAACTATGTAATTTTGCAGAGCATCTCTAAACTCCATTTTTTTCATTACCATTCCGATAATAAGCCCACCTATAATATTTAAAAATGTAATAATTATTCCGGCAATGGCATCGTTTTTTACAAATTTGCTAGCACCATCCATAGCACCATAAAAATCGGATTCTCTTTGGATATTTTTCCTTCTTTCTTTTGCCTCATTCTCAGTTATAAGACCTGTGTTTAAATCTGCATCTATAGCCATCTGCTTCCCGGGCATGGCATCTAAAGTAAATCTTGCTGCAACCTCTGAAATTCTTTCGGCACCCTTTGTTATTACCAGAAAATTCACAAGCATTATTATTAGGAATATTATAAATCCTACTACAGGATTATCTCTTGCTACGAACCTGCCAAAACCATCAATAACTTTTCCGGCTCTACCTTCAGCAAGAATTAATTTAGTTGTAGATACATTTAAAGAAAGCCTAAATACTGTTGCAAAAACCAGAAAAGAGGGAAATATGGATAATTGCAGTGCATCCTTTAAATATATTGTATTTAATAGGATAATAGCTGATAACATTATATTAATAGAAAGAAGGATATCAAGTATTAAATCAGGTATGGGCAAAATGAACATAAGTATAACAGCTACAATCATAATCGGTACAGATACATTCCTAAACTTCATTCACTTTTACCCCCTCTCTGCAACTTTTCATATAATTTTGATATGAAAACGTATTTAGTGTCAACATATTAGAAATCTTTATTTTTTACCCTATCTAACCAATTTATACAATCCCTTTCAAACTATATATATAAGCTAGAATTTCTGCAACTGCCTGATACAGTTCAGGTGGTATAAGCTCGCCCACCTCGACCGTGTTGTATATAGTCCTTGCCAATTCTTTATTTTCAACTATTTCAACCTTGTTTTGCCTTGCAATATCTTTTATTCTTATAGCGATATAATTTTGCCCTTTTGCAACTACAAAAGGAGCTTCATGTAGTTTTGCGTCATACTTTACAGCCACTGCATAATGGGTAGGATTTGTTATTACTACATCGGCATCCGGTACTTCATGCATCATTCTTTTCATAGATATTTGTCTTTGTTTTTGTTTAATCCTTGATTTAACTTCAGGATTACCTTCAACCTGCTTATATTCTTCTTTTAGTTCCTGTTTTGACATTCTCAAGCTCTTTTCATACTCCCACCATTGATAGCCATAGTCAATAATCCCAAATATAACCAATAACATACATATTTTCAATGCAGCATTAATAGATGTATTTACTATATATGTTCCCGACTGTGCAGCCCCTAAGTACATTAACCTTAATATATTATAAACCTCGTTCTTCAAAAAAAAGTATACAACAGAACCCACTATTAAAATTTTAATTAGCGCTTTTAAAAGCTCTGTCAACCCTCGAAGAGAAAATATTCTTTTGAAACCCTGTATTGGATTTAGTCTATTTAGCTTTATAGCAATAGGATCTAATGTAAATATAAAACCAACCTGGGAATATGCTCCTACCAAACTGGCTACTACTGCTATAGCAAAAACAGGTCCCACTGTTTTTAATAATACTGTCATTGTATCAATGAATAACACGGAAAACCCATTTATTGTATAAAAATTCCTTGTTTTTGCATATTCTTCGAACATTTTGTTTGTAAATGCTGCCAGTTCTATGTAAATATACTTTCCAAAGATCTTCAAATATAGAAATACCAATACAAGTAAAAAAGCAGAAGATAACTCCCTACTCTGGAAAACCTGTCCCTTTTTTCTAGCATCTTGTCTTTTTTTCGGTGTTGCCTTTTCAGTTTTACCCTCTTTATCTTCAGCAAATAATTGAAGATTAATTTTCATTACCTCTTTGTTATGTTCCTTCATGGACTATCCATCATTCCCTTAATAAGAATTAGCATTTCTTTATCAATTTCCGAAAATAATGTTGTTATTATATCTATAAACATTGGTATTGATATTAATATTAAAGTAATACCCAAGGCAATTTTAAGTGGCATTCCTACAATGAAAACATTAAATTGAGGAATTGTCCTTGATATTACTCCAAGAGCAATATCTGCAATTAAAACTGAAGCTGTTACAGGTGCTGCAATTTTAAACCCTAATATAAAGATATTGCCAAATATTCTCACAACATCATTTATTAAGTTATCATCAAAGCTAGAACTTCCTAATGGTATATATTGGTAACTCCTTAATAAGGCTTTTATCAATAAATGATGTCCTTTAAGGGCTAAAAATACAACCATAGTAAATATAAAGTAGAAGTTAGAGGTAATTGGCACTTGCATACTGCTTATAGGATCTATTACATTGACAACCCCAAAACCTATTTGCATATCTATGAGTTGGCCGGCAATATAAATAGCTGTAAACATGGCAAATGAAACAAATCCCAATATCAATCCTACAATAATTTCTTTAAATACAAGAAAAGTGTAATAATATATATTATCTTCTTTTATTATGTCTGAAGAATCAATAATATTATAAAACACTATCGTCAAAAATATTGAAAACCCTATTTTAACAATTATAGGTACATTTCGTCTACCAAACATAGGTGCAACCATAAAAAAGCTAGTCAACCTTACAAATAATAGAAGGATGATGCCTAGGTTATCAGGCCTCAATATTTTAAGCATTTCCAATTAACTTATCCCCCCAATCTCCTAGTGTCCAACCATTTCTGATTCTTATTAACC
>CAZEYH010000054.1:6555-10519 GCA_964515895.1 uncultured Clostridiaceae bacterium
ATTTGATTCAACATAAATTTTTTAATTATTAATGAAGAACTATCAAGAGCTTCTTGTTGTCCGATTTCTTCCCTTTCCAGAGGCTGAATTGCATTTTCATTGATATCTGTAAATACCGGGCGCATTATAAAAAAAGTCAAAAACAGTGCAAGACCGATTAGAATTTGATTTGGAGGCATTTGTTGGGTTCCAAGAGCATTTCTCATAAAGGAAAGTATAATAATTATTCTTGTAAAAGCTGTCATCATTATTATTATAGATGGGGCCAATGCAAGTATTGTAATAAGCAATAATAATTGTATGCTTGATGACACTTCTCCGGGACTTTCAGCCGGTTCCATACCGAACCACAACTTAAAAGGAAATGACGGTTCAGCCCAAACATTTGTTGCCGGCAATAAAATTAATATAATAACAAATGACACAAGTATTATTTTTTTGCACTTTCCTATAATTTTAGTTTTCATTATATTAGCCATCCTTATCAGGTTTACTCTTCTTTATCTGTTTCAGCCTCTTTTGTTATAGCTCTTATTTTATCTAAGTTGTTTTCAAATTTCGTTAATCTTATATCAGATTTTTCACCAGTATTGCCGTTTTTACATTTATATTTTCTATGCATTATAGAACTTTTCTGTATGTAATCACTAACCTTTTTTTCAAAAATATTTTTAAATGAAAATGGAGTTTGTATATTATCAGTGCTCTGTACATAATTATCAATATTTACCCAACTCAAAAATTCGATACCTTTTCCAGATGATGCAATTAGCATAAATTCATTCTCCACTTTTATCAGATGAAGGTATCTGTCCTTTCCAAGAGCTACATTTTCAATTATGTTTAGATGTTTTCCCTTTGTTATCTTTCCGGCCTTACCTGCAAGATACTTTGTTGTTACATATGTAAGGAAAAGTATCGAGGAGAAAATTACAATAATCCCCAGCATGTAAAAAACATTAAAGTCTACCATTTCATATTGACCCCATTCTACCATTTTTGTATCTTAACTGAATTCATCTAGCAGCTTCAATTAAGAATTTTACTTTAGCTTAATACTCTTTTAACTGCATCTACAACCCTATCAGCTTGAAATGGTTTTACAATGAAATCCTTGGCACCAGCTTGAATAGATTCAATAACCATTGCTTGCTGTCCCATAGCAGAACACATAATTACCATAGCATTTTTATCAATTTTCTTTATTTCCTTTACAGCCTGAATACCATCAACTTCCGGCATTGTTATATCCATTATAACCAAATCCGGTGATAGCTCCTTGTATTTTTCCACCGCTTGTGCACCGTTTTCAGCTTCACCAACAACTTCATATCCACTTTTAACCAGTATGTCCTTTATCATCATTCTCATAAATGCAGCATCATCAACTATCAATATCTTTTTACTCATATGTATCCTCCCTTGTTATGATAGATCCGACATATACAAATACTGCCATATTTATAAACTTAAATCCTTTTTGAAGGATGAACGATGTCTGTTATCCTTACACCAAAACTGTCATCTATAACAACTACCTCACCTTTTGCTATATTTTTACCATTTATAAGGATATCAACAGGTTCCCCCGCCAATTTATCTAACTCAATAATGGTACCATAATTAAACTTTAATATATCTTTAATCAACTTTTTTGTTTTTCCGAGTTCAACTGTCACCTGTAAAGGTATATCCTCAACCAGACTAATATTATGTCTTTCATCTGTCTTTTCTTCTTCTTCTAAAGGCAAAAAATGTACCGGCTGCACATTTACCTGCTCCTGTTCCTGTTCCTGTTCCTGTTCCTTATAATGACTTTCATACTGATTTTCCGCCACTACGCTATAATTCTTTTTTACATTGTCAGTTGCCATATAAGGTCTATTTTTAGAATTATTATCCTGCTCGCTATTGGAATTATCCTGTATACCAACTAAATTCTTGTTACTAATACTAACAAGATCGTTAACCATGCTTTTGGCAAAGGTTATTGGTAATAACTGCATAATCTCACTGTCAATCAAGTCATCAACTATCATTTTAAATGAAATTTTAATAACTTTCTTATGGCTTATAAAATCCTTATATGTTTTTGTTGAACCGAATTTAATCATAAAAGATTTAGGCGGTGAAATTTCAATCCTTTTGTTAAACATAGACGACATGGATGTTGCAGCTGAACCTATCATCTGGTTCATAGCTTCACTAATTGCACTAAAGTGAAAATCTGTTAATTTTCCTTCACTAATAGTCCCATTTCCACCCATCATTAGATCTGTTATTATTTTTACATCATCTTCCTTTAGTATTAAGAGATTAGTTCCCTCAAGACCACTTATATATTCCACCCTAACTGCAACATAGGGTAGTGTATGCTCTTCGGCCAGTTGTTTCCATGTTGTCACAGTCACATTAGGAGTAGTTATTAATACCTTATGCCCTAACAAGGTGAACAAGGTGGTTGCGGAGGTACCTATAGATATATTTCCTATTTCACCCAATGTATCAATTTCATCTAAAGAAAGTTCAAGTTCATCATTTGTTGCTATAGTATTATCGGAATTATCTGCTATATTACTAATATCGGATGTTGGCATTCCTTTTAGTAAAGCATCTATTTCAGCCTGTGATAATGAGTTTTCCAAAGTTATTCATCCTCCCTTCCTATTAAGGCTGTAATTTTTACAGACATTTTGTTTTTTCTTATGCCAGGTTTCCCAAGAAATTTATGCAGATCACCTACTAGAATATCCAAATCACTGTTAACATCTGTATCTAATGGCAATACATCACCAACCTGTAGTTCTGTAAATTCACCTACTGTGATAGTTGTTTTCCCAAGTATAGTTGTAATAGGCACATAAGTCTTTTCTATTCTGGCTTCTAATAACTCTTTTGATTCACTATCAGCTTGCTTTTCTATAGTTGAAACCCAATATCTGGTACTCAATTTTGATATTATTGGTTCTACAGTTATATATGGAATACATATATTTATCATACCCTCTGTATCAGGCATTTTTACGTTAAATGTTATTAATGCAACTATTTCATTAGGTGAAACCATGTGGGCAAAGTGAGTACTGGTTTCAATTCTTTCCAACACAGGTTTTATCTGTATAACGTCTTGCCATGATTCTATTATCAAATCTAGCATCTGAACAACAATACGTTCAATAATCGCAATCTCAATTTCAGTAAAATCTCTTACTTCTTCAGCCGGTGTACCTTTCCCGCCTAATATCCTATCAATAAGGGCAAAAGCGATATTTGTAGATATTTCAAATACTATATTACCTTCTAATGGTGCAAATCTAATTATAGCTAATACAACAGGATTTGAAATTGAAGCCATAAAATCAGCATATAGCAGTGACTCCACTTCCACAACATCAATTTGTGTTATAGTTCTTAAATATGCTGTAAGAAAATTTGTCGCAAGTCTTGCATAATTTTCGTGAATGCTTCTTAATGCCTTCAAATGCTCTTTTGAAAATTTAGTTGGTCTTCTAAAATCATGTGTTCTGATTTTTTTCTCATCAGTAGCTGATTTTATTTCTTGTACACTAAGTTCTCCTGTACCTAAAGCACGCAAAAGACTATCAATTTCATTTTGCGACATAATATCTCCCAATTTGTCTTCCCCCTTTTATTGATACAGCCAATCGTAGAAAACTACTTCATAAACTACTTCATTGTATATTTTCTCGTTTGAATTTATTAGATCATTAATCATACTTTTTAAATCCCCTTTTGCCTTTTGCTTAAACTCCACATCTTTTACCTGTTCAATAGTTTTATCTTGAAAATATGTACCAATTAATTCTTTTATTTCACTATCAAAATAGGATATTTTTTCTTCGCAACTTTTTATACCCTTGATTTTTTTATAATATACTAAATCAACACCTACACGAATTACTGATGGTAATTTCGTACCTCTTTCTTCTTTTAGGATAAATAA
>CAZEYH010000055.1:0-9470 GCA_964515895.1 uncultured Clostridiaceae bacterium
CACCCTCTTTAAAGCGGGAAGGTGAATCCCTTTCCAAGCCCCAGTATAGAAACTTTTTGGAGACTTATAAGTTCCTACACTTCAAGATATTTTTTTAGTGTTTCTCTTACAGCATTTTTACCTGAAACCATTTCTCGGAAATAGTTCTCAATTTTTTCTCCCAATCCAACTTCATATAAATCCAAACCAAACAAGGTTTTATTTGTTAATATTGGTCTTAATTTATCTCCCACACTTTCACTATCTCCAAGTTTAATTCCAGCCAAGTACGGTTTTAGTGTTTCGAGCATTGGGTCAGGACTTAAAGTCATTTCATTTCCTGAATCATCAATACCCATTAGATATCTGCACCAACCTGCAATTGCTAGAGGTATGTACTGCAACCTTGCAGGATCCAACCCCGGTTTATCACTATATGCCTTAATTGTTTGACCAAACCTTATTTTTAGTTTCTGTGATGTATCGGTAGCAATTCTCTGGGGCGTATCAGGTATATATGGGTTAGGAAGCCTTTTTTCAATAACTTCCTTTGCAAAAGCTACAGGATCAATAACGCCCGGATTAATAACAACCGGCATGCCCTCTTCAAGTCCTATCTTTTCAACCAGTTTTTTCAAAAGCTCATCTTGCATTTCTTGAGCAATTGTTTTATACCCTAACAAACATCCGAATATTGCAAGTGCAGTATGTAGTGGGTTCAAACATGTGCCTACTTTCATTTTCTCTACTCTATCAACTGTATTCCTATCAGTAAATATAACTCCTGCTTTTTCAAGAGGTGGCCGACCATTGGGGAAGCTATCCTCTATTACTAGATATTGAGGTCCCTCAGCATTAACAAAAGGTGCAATGAATGTATTTTTAGTTGTTTTAACTAAATCCATTCCACCTATACCTGCATCATCCAGTACTTTCTTGATATCCTCTGACGGTCTTGGTGTTATCTTGTCTATCATGGTCCATGGGAAAGATACCTTTTTATCATCTTCAAGATAATCAATAAAATCTTTTTCTACAAAACCTTTTTCAGCCCAGGTTTTAGCTATAAATATTACTGATTCATATACCCTCTTCCCATTTTCAGAACAATTATCCATGCTAACAAATGCTATTGGATGTTTACCGTTTTTAAATCTGGTATATGCAAGAGAAGCAACCTTTGACATAACATGTCTTGGGTTTTCAGGTCCTTCATCTAAGTCCTTTTCAACTTCCGTTAAGAGTTCTCCTGAAAGTCTCTTTAAATTGTAGCCTTTTTCAGTTATTGTAAAGCTGGCCATTTGGAGAGACGGTTTTGAAAAAACCTCCTGTAACCTTTGCCAATCCTTTTCTCTTGACGGATCACCTACTAAAGATTCAGATACTCCTGCAATAACCTTTTTAGAAAAACTGCCATCGGGATAAAGTATTACCAAAAGGCTCAAATTGTCATAAGGAGTATAAATCTTATCAATGATTTCAAAATCATAAGTTTCTGCTGCAATAATACCCTTGTCCGATTCGCCGGCTTCAAGTAACTCCTGCTGTAGCACTGCAACAAATCCTCTGAAAATATTTCCCGCACCAAAATGTACCCATATGGGATTCTCTACTGTATTGGAAATCATAGCATCAATATCAAAATCTGGAACTTTGATATTTGCTTTTTCAAACAATTCCTTTTCTTTCAAGTTCTTCCTACTTATAGTAATCATAGTTTGCCTCCTATTCATTGTATTTTATAAAAATTTAGGCGAGAGTTACTATCCTTTTACATTATACACAAAATGATCATCTTTTTCAAAATAATATTCTACCCTTCTATATTAAAAATAATTTTTTAGGAGACAAAATATAAAACAATCTTACCTTCACTTTTCCAGTACTACCATCATATAACCATTTACTTGTGGAAGAATTACATCTGTATAATTACCATTCTGTGTGATTTCAACAGGTATTTTATCCGGTGCTATATAGGCCTTTTTGTATTTACCTTTTACAGATACAACAGCACCATCCGGAAGGATTTGATGTTCTTCAATTATATCCATATCGCCTCTTACTTCGGGGAAAGTTGCTTTCACATGTAACTGAACGGTATTTTCTTTATCAGTAAGAGTGACACGTGCTGTCGATGGTATATTCTCACATCTTAATATAGGTTCAGGTAAGAGCTTCTCAAGACAGTACCTTACGAGTCCCTTATGAGATAACATTGCACTCTTACAATATGCCTTAAATACCTTGAAGCATATATGATAAATATTTCCGCTTCTTGCTGCAGCTGCATGGCCGGTTGCCTTTTCAGGCGGAGTATAGTAATAGGCATGGAATCCATCCCAATGCCTGTTGAAATATGGTTTTATATATTCAGCAATAACTTCAGTTTCTCCGGCTGTTTCAGCTTCTTCATCAGCTTTCATCAATATACCATGAGAATACATTGCCCAACGCATATTTCCAATTCCACAATCATCTTCTTTTAGCATACGGAAGTATGAGGAGTTTGAAGTATCAAGACCATCATACCGGAATTTCCAATCCTTTAGTGCGAATCCGGTTTTATCAGGATTCAGACCACCTTCACCTGTACTGAGTATGCCCTTATTATTTGATAAATGTTCTTCCAGTTTTTTCTTAAGTTTCGGCGTTACCTTCATCTCATCAGGAAGTATTAAAACTTGATATTTAGAAAGATCCATATCTTCATTTACAATATCAAATCCATATTTCAACTCACCCAACATTCTTGCAAGTCCTCTATATGTATTATCCAAGAATCCGCTTGAATCAGTCAAAACACCTATATCCGCTATATAAGTTGCATCTTCTGTCCACGGTTCATATTTCTCAATATCACTATAAATCTCACCCACAACCCTATATACTTCAGGCTCAAGATTCTCTGCAGGGTGCATATGATCTCCGATAGAAACATCTATAGCATTAGAAAGAGCATCCCACATGTCATACTCAAGAGATGCCTTGCTTTTAAGACCTCCAAAATCACCCCAGCTTCTTTGAAACCTTCCTGTCATGTAAAGCACTTTTTTTTGGATGTTTCTAGCATATGCTGCCTGTGCTCCAAAATAATCATAACTCCAGCCACTTGGCAGACATTCAATTTCTATATGGGTATCTAGATCCTTAACTTTATTATAAGGCATTCCATTAAGATATAAATATTTATCGTTTCCAACCATTTTTTTGACATCTCTACTAAATTCCATAAGAACTTCTTCCGTATGAGCACGTACATGAGCATCATTCATAGGATCCAACCCCTGCCTTACCATATCTTCAAGACATTCATTACCATAGCATGGCCAAACCCCCATACAATCAAGAAACAAACCATCCACATCATAATTATCAAGAACTTCTTTCATGAGTCCCATTATATAATTCCGATACCCGCTATGATTATAGCACATATTGCGGAAAAAGTTGGCGGTCCTATCCCCATAAATTACCTGACCATCCTTATTTAATACGCACCAATCTCTGTGGAGTCTGGCTTGTTCATGATCAAGCCCTACATTAAAATATGCTGTAACACCAATATCATTTTTATGACATTCTCTAAGCAAGTCCCCAAACATATCGCCTTTCATCCCCGGATATGGTATGCCTATCTTTGTAGGATAATAAGCGAATCCCAGATTGCACTTGGCAAATACGTTTATGTATTCTACCTTTGCTGCTTTAAGGATATCTGCGAAAACCTTTGCATCCCATTTTTCGTTAAAGTTATAAATACCCGGCATAGTATGAAAATCAAGATGTATTGCTCTTTTCATAGGTTTCATAATTTAATAACCTCCTTTTAAAATATGGTTTATGAAATTAGCTAAGCATAATTATAAATTTATGTATAATCTATAATGTTTATTATTGATATATAAATTAATTTGATATAACTTATGATGTTTACTTTTACTGTATAACTTACTATGCTTGACTTGCTTACTTGCTGATCTTTTCCTAAGTATATAAAAGTGTAAGTTTGTAATAATTCCTTATGAGGAATACAAGGAATTATTTTGTAATAACGTTTACATAAACTATTATATGCTATATATTGCAAATGTCAATAATTTTTACAAATATCGGGTGCATTTAGTTTTTTGAAGAAAATAATCACAATTCTTTTATTCAGATATTCAGATTATTTTATAAGTTTGATTTCAGTAAATATGTCCATAAATTTAAAAAATGCACCTATACATATCGGGTGCATTTTCTGCTATGATACAAACTATAGCATTATTCGATTTTCTAAGAATATAATTTTAAGAAAATATTCAAATTCCTATATTGTGCAAAGCTTGCTGATTGCTATGTTTAAGGCATGGGAAATTTCTACATAGCTATCTCATAAATTGCTTGGGTACATATCTGTGCATGATGCATAAGTTCATCTATAGCAACATTCTCATCGGGCTGATGGGCGCCTTTTCCTGCTCCTCCAAAAGCTACTCCATTATTTTTTAGTGTTCTAGCATAGGTTCCGCCCCCCATAGAAATTAGATTTGCCTTTTCTCCGGTTATTTTTTCATATGCCCTACCCAATTTAATTATGAGAGGATGGTTTGCAGGAACATATAGGGGTTGTGAATGCCCTGTAACCTCTACATGTATACCTTCCTTCTCAGCTTGCTCCTTTATAGTTTTGACTATTCCTTCATACTTACAGGTAACAGGATACCTTATATCCAATAATACCCTCTTTTCAGTTTGGTTATAATCTATTTTCCCCAAACTTAAAGTTAACTCTCCCGATTCCTCATCCTTCAAATCAATTCCTAATGAACGCCCTGTAGTATCAGAACCTATTTTCTTGTCATAAAGAAATCTAAGGTAATTATCCATATAAACAGCATTTCCTTCATTATCCTTTCTTTTATTATTTTCTGCATTATATAGAAAATCTAGTAGGCTGTAAACAGCATTGATTCCGTTTTGCGGACTTGCTCCATGAGCTGATTTGCCTTTTACTAATATATCTAGTCCATTATTTTTATCAAAAGATATTGTAATATTTTCCTTATTAGTTTCCTTGTTAATTTTATCAGCTAGTTCCTGCAAATATACAACTTCACCATACTTTAACTTTTCAGCCGGAATATGCGCCCTGCACTCGGCTGCTACCATATTTACGACTTCTCCACCTCGAGCTTCCTGTATTGGAAATCTATGCACATCTTTATACCCATCTTCACACTTATACTTATCCTTGCATCCATCTTTATCCTTGTCATGCTCTGTTTTTACCAAGGCCAAATGAAGAATTCCTTTTTCTCTATTGGTTATCGGATACGAAGCATCAGGAGAAAATCCTATATCAGGTACTGGCTCTTTTGAGAAATAATATTTCATATCCTCCATTCCCGTTTCCTCATCAGTTCCGAATATAATTCTTATCCTTCTTTTTGGAATTATCCCTAAATCTTTTAAGGCTCTCAAACCATAAATTGCTACTATAGCCGGACCTTTATCATCTGATGCCCCTCTGCCATAAATTTTCCCTTCATGAATTACTCCCTCGAAAGGTGGAAAAGTCCATCCCGTGCCTTCAGGCACAATATCTAGATGAACAAGTACACCCGCAATTTCCTCTCCTTCACCATACTCAACATGACCTGCATATCCATCAACATTTTTCGTTTTTAGGCCTAAACTCTCACCAAGGGCAAGCACATATTCCAAAGCTTGGTTAACTCCTTCACCAAATGGTTTGCCTTCGCTAGGAGTATCAGCAACGCTCCTGATTTTTATGAGTTCACAAAGACTCTTAACAATATCATCCTTATAATTTAATATTTTATTACCAACTACCAATTTTAAGCCTCCTTCAAGTAATCCATAAAATTACTATTAATATAACTACATATGGTTATCTGGCCTTCTTAGGAAGGCTGATGAAATTCTTATACCAAACAGCTTTATTTTATCAATCATTTTATCTAAATACAACCCTCCTATAGTCAGCGCATTTTTTACATTTTTCGCAGGGTATAAAAAATATCTATGGAAAATGTTTCTCTCTCTTGAAACAAAAACGAAATTGTTGTAGAATTTTATCATCATTACATTGTAAAGGGATAGGTCAGTATTTATGAAACACTTATTTATTGTAAATCCGATTGCTGGTAAAGGTAAGGCATTAGAATATATTCCTAAAATAGAAGAATACTTTTCAACAATAAAAGATATATTCTTTATAGAGGTTACAAGATACCCTGGACATGCTATTGAGTTGGTTAAACAGTATGTAAGCAAAGATACTTTTAGGGTTTATTCGGTCGGAGGAGATGGTACTCTAAACGAAGTACTCAATGGAATGGCAGGAAGTGATAGTTCTCTTGCTGTTATACCTTCGGGATCAGGCAACGATTTTGTTAAAAGCATTATGAGTTATTCTGTTGATAAAATTTCTCCGGAAAAAGATATAACAAAAGGTTCCTCTAAAAACACCTTGTTAGAAAGGTTAATTAATGGGAATGAAGCCATGGTAGATGTTGGAAAGATAAACGGACGATACTTTATAAATATCTCTTCATTAGGATTTGATGCAGAAGTTGTTTATAAGTCGCATAAGATAAAAAAACTCCCATTGATAACCGGACTATTTGCTTACATTTTGAGCGTTTTCGCAACACTGATTAGTTACAAAACTAATCCTCTAAAAATAATAATTGATGGGCTAACTATAGAAAAAGGTACTCTTCTTGTAGCTGTTGCCAACGGAAAATATTATGGTGGTGGAATGCAAGCTGTACCTTTAGCCGAAATAAGTGACGGCTTCTTAGATATCTGCCTGATAGAATACACAGGAAGATTTAAAATATTAAAGTTTTTTCCTAAGTTTATAAAAGGAGAACATGCCGAAGTAAAGGAAGTTTCCTTTTATCGGGGTAAAAACATAAGTATTATAAGTAAAAATAAGGTTGCAATGAATGTTGACGGTGAAACCGATATAATCAGCGGAAAGATAGATTTTGAAATAATACCGAAAGCTGTAAGAATTGTACTGCCATAGTATCCTGTCCCATCCTTTATTTGGTTTTTACTTATACGATTTTTACATGTGATTGGAGCAGCTGCTTCCATATCACAATTCTTCTCAATATCTTTCGTATGTAGTAGAGTAAACCCGGGATGCCTCTTTGGAGATATCTTCAGAATTCCCTTCAAGATGTTTATACTGTTCCGTATAAAGTCTCCAGTATGCTCCCTTTTCAGCTATCAGCTCATCATGAGTACCTTGCTCAACTATTTGACCATGGTCTATATACATAATTCTAGTAGCATTTTTAATTGTAGATAATCTATGTGCAATAATAAAGGATGTTCTACCCTTAAGGAGTCTTTCTAATCCCTTTTGTAAAGCGATCTCTGTCCTGGTATCAATGCTTGATGTTGCCTCATCTAATATTAAAATTTTAGGATCAGCTAAAAGAGTCCTTGCAAATGAAATTAACTGTCTTTGCCCGGCAGACAAGCTTGAACCTCTTTCACTTACTTCAGTATAATAACCATCCTTTAATTCTACTATAAAATCATGCGCCATCACTGCCTTTGCAGCTTCTATTACTTCTTCTTCGGTTGCATCAAGCTTTCCATACTTAATATTATCAATTATGTTGCCGGAAAATATAAAAGTATCCTGAAGCATAATCCCCATTTGTTTCCTTAAGGATCTTAAAGTTACTTCCTCGATATTTATTCCATCAATAAGGATTTCTCCTGAATCTATGTTATAAAACCTACTTATTAAATTTACAATTGTAGTTTTACCTGCACCGGTAGGGCCCACCAAAGCTATAGACTCACCTGGGTTTGCAGTAAAATTTACATTATCTAAAATAAGTCTTCCACCCTCTTCATAGCTAAAATCTACATCTTTAAATTCTACTTCTCCTATAACCAGAGGTATTTCATAAGCCCCGGGAAGATCGGCTACTGTTGGCTTTTCATCCATAGTTTCAAATACTCTTTCAAGATATGCCATCGATGTTATAATCTGATTATAAAAATTGCTAAGATTATTAATCGGACCCCAGAACCTGCTAGTATAGCTTGTAAATGCTATAATTACACCTAATGATACACCCCCGGAAATCCAAGACACACCTGCCATATATATAAGGCAGGTAACTAATACCGAAATATTTTCCACAGCAGGTCCAAGTATGAAACTGCTTCCTACTGCCCTCATCCATGCTGACCTGTACTTATTTCCTAAATCTTCTAGTATGTTAAGATTCATATCCTCTCTTACATATGCTTGAGTAACTTTTACACCTGTAATACTTTCATGAATATACGCATTAAGATTTGACTGCTTGGCGCTTACATCCTGCCAAGCTCTCCTCTGTTTTCCTTTTATAAGGAAAACAACCAATAAAAGTATTGGTAAACCCAGAAGACTTAAGAGAGTTAATCTGACATCTATGGTAAACATAATTACAACTATGAATATCAAGCTGATTATATCTATTATCACCTGAATAAGTCTGTTTGAAATCAAGTTCCCAATATTGTTAACATAGTTTATAACTCTTACATATATTTTACCATGAGGTCTACTATCATAGTAGGAAAAAGGTAATACCTGTAAATGAGAAAACAAGTCCAAACGAATATCCCTGATTATACTTTGTCCAACATCATTTATCAATCCAATCCTAAATCTTGAACAAACTGCTATTACAGCCAATGTAAAAGTAAACAAAACTGAGAGTAATACAAGACCGGGTATATCCTTTTGCGGTATTCTATTATCCAAAGCGTCCTTTATAAGGTAAGGACCTAAAAGGGATGCAGAGGTAGTAAGTATCATAAAAAGTAATGTTATTGCCATCTTCTTTTTGTATGGCTTCACATATTTGAAAATCCTTTTTAAATGATTTATATTAAACTCACTTTCTATTCTCTCATCAATGTCATATTTATTTCTAGCCATATATTAATCGCTCCATCATTTCTCCGCTATAACATAACAAAAATATTTGCCATGTTAGGTTCCAAAATATTTTTACTAACCTACCTCACTTAAAGTTTTACTTTTACCACTTTGTATCATAAACACACTATAGTAATATCCCTTGTTTTTCATAAGCTCCTCATGAGTCCCTTTCTCAATAATTCTACCTTTGTCTAGAACAAATATTACATCAGCTTTACGTACGGAAGATATTCTATGTGATATTATAAAGGTTGTTTTACCGCTATAAACAGATTTGAGAGATTCCTGAATCATCTGCTCTGTTTCAATATCTACACTAGAAGTAATATCATCAAATATCATAATAGTTGCATTTTTCAACAATGCCCTTGCAAGAGATACTCTCTGTCGTTGACCCCCTGAAAGACCAACTCCTCGCTCTCCTACAATAGTATCATATCCATCGGAAAGTTCTAGTATAAAGTTGTGAGCTCCTGCTGCAGCTGCAGCATGTTGAATATCTTCTATATCCGCATCG
>CAZEYH010000055.1:9480-10515 GCA_964515895.1 uncultured Clostridiaceae bacterium
CTATTGTATCTGAAAATAAAAATGTATCTTGCATGGCAATAGCTACATTACTTCTTAAGCTCTTCTTTTGCAACTGTTTCACATTCATTCCATCAATCAATATTTCACCTTCATTACAGTCATAGAACCTGCAAATAAGACTTGCAAGAGTAGACTTTCCTGAACCGGTAGGGCCCATAATACCTATAGTCTGGCCCGGTTTTATATGCATATTTATTTCTTTTAACACTCTTCCTCCATTATAACTGAATGATACATCTCTAAACTCTACTTCGCCACTATATTTTTCAGGCACAATACAATTCTCATCATCCACTATTCTCGGCTCGGCATTCATGAGTTCAATAATTTTCTCTCCGGATGTGAAGAATCTTTGAACTTGATCACTTAACCAGTTTGCCATATTAATAGGTACACTTAATGTACCTGTAAGGCCGGTATAAATTACCAACTCTCCATAAGAAAGTTCCCCCTTTATGACAAGAATACCTCCTACAAGAATAATAACTACAGTCATCATGCCTCCTAGGAAATTAATAAGCGGCAAATACTTTTTCCATATCTTTGCCCATTCCCCATGATGATCTTTGTATCCCTCATTTTCCTTGCTAAACTTTTCTATCTCAAAATCCTCATTACAAAATGCCTTTACTACTCTATTTCCACTAATGTTTTCTTGCACAACTGAATTTAATCTGGTAATCTGTTCATGCCATTCAGATCTTAAATTTCTTGTTTTTTTGGTCATGCTAAAAGTAAAGTATCCGATAAATGGAGTAACTGCCAGTAATAGTATTGTAAACAGAAAATTCATTCTTATCATCAATATCATAACAAACACAAAGCTGAATAGACTTTCAAAAACTGTAGTAGCAGAGCCGGCAATAAAATTCCTTACTACTTGAAGATCTCCGGTTATTCTTGTCATTATATTCCCAGTTTTTGTCCTGTCAAAATAACTAAAATCCATTTTTTGCATTCTTGAATACATATCATTTCTTACATCAAACAGGAAATTCTGGGTAGTTTTTTCTA
>CAZEYH010000056.1:0-6314 GCA_964515895.1 uncultured Clostridiaceae bacterium
TAACATTGAATTTTCCTCCGTGTTTTATTTTAGGATTATTATACCTTATGTACCTGATTAATACAATGTATCGAAGCAAAAAAGGTGACAAAAAATATTGTTGCATTGTCACTTCTTATTAAGTTTATTGTATATTTCTTCTATCCAGCTGGCTTTAAGGCCATTTACAAAGTTTTCTCCATAAGGACAATTTTGTAAAGGTTCAGTCATTGTTCGTAAATGCTCCCCATAATATCGAGCAAGTTTAAAGGATATCTTTGAAAGTTTCTGATTTCCATTTTTCAAGGTAATTAGTGTTCTAACCATGTAGTAGTAAAACATAATCATGTGTTCCCCGTACGTAAATCTCATATGATCTTCCATTATATGGTGTATAACAAAATCATCTATAATAGAATTTTCACTTGTATTTATAATAACTTCATCTATAATTTTACGGCATTCTTTTATAAGATCTACAGTTTCAACTAAAGATATTCCTGCATTGGGGTCATCATATCTGAAATCATATTGTACATGTTTAAGAGGAAATATATTATCGTCCAATTCTCTAAGTTTTCTGAAAAGAGAATGTCTTACATCTTCATATTCCTGATAATGCTTTATGAATTTCATATTACTTGTTGCATTTTCCAGTTTGTTATAAAATAACTTCATTTGTTCTGATAAGCCTTTATAATAACAGTTAAAATATTCATCACGTAGATTATTAACATCTAAAAATGGATCCCAAAGCATTTTAGCATATTGATAATTATTTAGAGTTAATATACCCCATTTACCTGATGTGATATGCATATAGTAAAAATGTCTAGTACCGCTATTATAGTAAAAAGGTATATCATTAGCTATTATGCTGCTTAATATTATTGGCATTGAAGCAAAACTGCTTACATTATAATATTCTCCAATAAACACATCACCTTTATAATTTCTCTCTTCACCAATTGTCCATTGATTATACTTTTTAAGTAAATTAATATTTGTTTCGGTGCACGACTCATCATTGAAATTATGTACATAGCATCTCTCAATTGGGAAATATATAACATAACAGTTTTCATAATCAAAATCTTCAGGCAAAGGTTTATTCGGAGCAGGAAGTGTTTCATGGTAAGCAGGAAACGCTACTTTTACATTTCTCTTAAGCCTTTGTTCCTTCATTGCTTCAACAATCTTCTTACGCAAATTATATACAATCATAAGCAATTTATATGTATAATTTCCTACTTCTTCACAATTTTTACATGAGCACCATTTCCCATTATCCAAAAGCCATAAGTTAATATAATCTGCATACTGTAATTTTCCTGATATAAGACTTTCAATAATGTTTTTACATAGTTCTTCAGTAGCATAGCTGTTGGTAGTACAATAATTATCTCCATGATGATAAACCACTTCATCTAAGCTCTGGCGCCACCATCTTCTTTTTCCATCAATAAGTGCAAACCATTCCGGGTGTGCTTCAGCATAGCTTAAAACTCCATCACCATTAACATCGCCTGCATATTCTTCGCTTACCGGATAGGGATCTTCAGGTTTTAAAGAGATATCCCCACATTTTTTATTTTCGTCAAATATTTTATGCTTGTAAGGATATTCTGCATCAGGATCAAAATAATCATAAAGTATATTATGTCCTCCGTCTGCTATTTGAATTCCTCTTTTCTTCAAGTTATGAGGATTAAGTATTTTGCGAAAATGTGCATAATTCATCTTATTATGCGACATCCAATCAAGGAACTCTATGTTACTATCATCAATAAACTCTGAATAACAACCTCTTGTGTAAAATTTAGGATTGCTGATTTCGTCAAATTCATAAATGTCATTTAAATCATTTGGATAATAAGTTCCTTTTTCTCCTGGAGAAAACCATCTTACTCCAAGTTTTTCAAGCCATGCATATACTGCATACAATGAACCTACCCTATCATTTCCCGATAAAATTATATAGTTTTGTCCTTTATAGAAGATACTTTTAATCCTGTAACCTTCTTTTTTTACTCTATGATCTGCAGAAAGCTTCATTCCGGTTTCTTTTTCAAGCTGCTTAATTACAGGATTAGTATTGGAATTACCTATTAGAATTGCATTTTTACCGGTTAATTTAGTAAAAGTTATAATATCATCTATTTCATCTTTACTGATGAACGAATATGTTTTATGTTCTTTCAATATATTTAAATGTTTTTCGCACTCAATTGCGGCAAAACATTCAGTACAAACAACGGCTTCAGGATTCCTTTCATCCCACCAGTCAATGAGTTTTTCGGAATTTGCAGCTTCATAAACACTTTCAAATCTTCCCTTGTTTACAACGATTACATATTCTTGCATAGATATGCTTTCCTTTCTAATTTTTTTGCATGTGCACCATTTCCCGTTATACAAAATCATAAACTTACATAATCTATCTATTAGAATTTGCCTCTTATAATTATATATTTATGGGTGCTGCAACGCAACACCCATAGGAAAAGCGAACTAACTCTATTTCATCTTTTCATAATTCTCAAGATACTGAGCATATGCTTCGTTAACCAATTCCATATATCTTTCAACTTTATACTTCTTCATATCATTCTGGAAAGTATCCCAATTAGATATAGAATCTTTTCCTGTTATTACATTATGGGTGTATTCATCAATATATGTTTCCAATGTAGCCCATATTTCCGAAGTTTCCTGCAATGCTTCAGGTGAATAGTTCAAGGTTGGCAATGGGTCAATATATAGTCCTTCAAGAAAACCAAGTGCTTCTCTTACCTGAGGACCAGCTGCAGCCATTTGGAATTCAGGATCCCAGTAACGTGGGAACATTTGTTGATTTATTCCTATCTTTGCTTGTTTAGCATAGTCAGAATAAACAGCTTTGTCTATTAACTTGTGTTCTCCTTCTATACCCCAAGCTGTTAATATTCTTCCTTCATCAGAGAATAGAAAATCTATATATTTTACAGCAGCATTAATATTCTTACAATTTTTTGTAATAGCTGTATTATAATTAATATTAACATTAGAATATGAAACAGCACCTTTTTCTCCATTAGGTCCTTCTAAAGGCGGTATACAAACCAAATATGCATCGCTGTCCTTTAGCGCACTATTATTAAGCATATCCGATCTTACATAGAACCCGGTGAATCCTGTCATTGCTTTTAACCCTATGCTTTCTTCCCATGATGCTGATGAACGAACAACATATTCCTGATCAAGCAATCCATCAGCATAAAGTTTAGCCAGCCATGTGATCAATTCTTTATAATTATCTGTTGTAGCATTTAACACCATCTTACCATCAATAATAGTCATGCGCTCAAAATGCAAACCGAAAGAAGGTGAGCATACCGGAATCAGAGTAAATTTAAAACCTGGTTGTGCACCTAAAGGAATACAGTTAGGATCACCGTTTTTAAACGTCCTTAACACATTTTCAAATTCATCAATTGTTTTTGGTTTTTCAAGATTATATTTCTCTAATAAATCTCCTCTTAGTACAACTCCCTTATTTATTCGGTTAAGTCCATATAAAGGGATTCCATATATGTGGCCATCAGAATTCATTACCGACATTTTGTATTTTGCATCAGCAAGTTTTTTTACGCTGGGCATGCTGTTTTCAATATGCTCATCTAACGCAATAAAGGCTTTGCTTCCATACTGATTAATTTTTGATATAGTAAGGTTCATGCAATCCGGCATTTCTCCAGATGCAAATACTGTGTTGATTTTCTGTTCTGCGCTATCTTGTGACAAAGGTATAAATTCCACTCTCACACCAATTGTTTCCTCAATTTTCTTTAACACAGGCGTATCTTGTGTTATTGGCCAGTCACCATGATCTGTAGTCATATAAGTAATTGTAACTGGTTTTGTTTTTTCTTTCGATTGTGCATCATCTGTCTTATTAACACTATCATTACCTTTAGTTGTAGGATTTGTATCATCTTTTGATGTACAACCAAACATTAGCGTTAATACAGTTAATGTTAAAACAAACACAAGTGCAGTTTTTAAATATTTTTTCTTCATTTTAGGATAAAACCTCCTTTAATTTAATAATACTATATAAACCCCTTTCAGGTATTTATATCTGTTCCGTCGGCACCTATCCTTTTATAGCCCCAACCATTACACCTTTGACAAAATATTTTTGAATGAACGGATAAACTATCAATATAGGAAGAGTTGTAACCATTATTACTGTGTATTTAATACTTGTTGATATTACCGCAGTATCTTCCATCTGCATTTGATATTGACCCATTTCACTTGAGATTAGAATATTCCTTAGAAATATCTGCATTGGATATTTTCTTTTATCATTTAAGTAAATTAAAGGTGCAAAATAGCTGTTCCAATGACCTACAGCATAAAACAGGGTCATAGTAGCTATTATTGGCATAGAAAGCGGAAGATATATCTGAAACAATATCTGGATATCGTTGGCTCCGTCAATAGTAGCAGATTCCTCAAGGCTATCTGGCAAATTCATAAAAAAGGTACGGGTAATTATTAAATTCCATATACTTATTGCACCGGGTATAATTATTGCCCATATTTTATTATAAAAACCCAAGCTTTTTACTACAAGAAATGTCGGTATTAACCCGCCACTAAAAAGCATTGCAAATATTATTAGTTTCATGTAAACATTTTTACCAAAAAAGTTCTTTCTTGAGAGAGGATATGCTGTAGTGATTGTTAAAACAATACTTACTGCAGTTCCCGTTACAGTGTATAAAATTGTATTCCAATATGCAAGAAGAACATTATTATTAGAAAATACAATTTTGTAGTTATCTAATGTAAAACCCTTTGGAATCCATTTGATTTGATTAAGCAATACCAAATTGGGATCGCTTAAGGAGCTAACAAATATTTTCCAGAATGGATAGAATGTTATATATACAATTAAAAATAATATTATATAATTTATGATGTCAAATATATTCTCCTTTTTCGTATGTGTTGAAGATTGCCTTGAAGTTTTTATAGAGGATGATTGCATTAATTTCCCTTCCCTTCTTTTCACATTAGTCTGTAGAATTCCGTTTAAATTCCCTGAATCCCCCAAAAGCTTACCAAAGACTGGTCTCAGTAAGTTTTTTACATATTTTGTTTACCGTCAAAATCATAACTAAACCTATTAGTGAATTAAACATACCTACAGCAGTTCCAAAGCTGTAACTAGCATTCACTATTCCCCTCTTGTAAACAAAAGTACTTATTACTTCTGAAGTGCTGACATTTAAGGGGTTTTGCATAAGGAATACCGTTTCGAAACTAAGATTCAAAATGCTACCCATTCTTAAAATAAGCACAACAATAATAGTAGGAACAATGGAGGGTATTGTAATGTGTATTATTCGTTGAAATCTATTTGCTCCATCAACAAATCCGGCATCATATAATTGAGGGTCTACACCTGATAATGCAGCTAGATATATGATTGTACCCCAACCCATGGATCTCCATATATCGGTTGCAACATAAATTGTTCTAAACCAACCAGGCTCTGCCATATAAATTACATTGCTGTTACCTGTAATTGCATCAATAGCATGTGCAATTGGGCCGGTGCTTGGTGATAAAAAATCTGTTACTATACCAATAATAACAACTGTTGAAATAAAGTGGGGTAAATAACTGACTGTCTGTACAAATCTTTTATATTTTTCATTTTTAACTTCATTTAATAATAAAGACAATATAATTGGTACCGGAAATCCCCATATAATTAAATACATATTCAACAGCAAAGTATTTCGTATTATCTGCCAGAACGAGGGGCCCGTAAAAAATGATGTGAAATTTTTTAGTCCTACCCATTTACTATGAAGGAAACCATCAAAAATATCATAATTCTGAAAAGCTATGATAACACCAAACATGGGGATATATTTAAATATTATAAAATAGATGGCTCCGGGTATGAAGAGCAGGTATAAATACCTCTGCTTATACAGTATCTGACCAATTGATTTTTTCTTTGCAACATATCCTGCTGCAGAAATATCATCCAAATTATGTTCAATAGAATTGTACTTCTTTTTACGCAATTAAACACCCCTCCAAAGTTGTTAATTCTTGGTCACATATTTTTATCAATATATAAATATATATATTTGATAATTTGTATTTAATAATGCATACTTAGTAATTCAAATTTGCTAATATAATTGTACCAAAACTTATATTTTTTTTGCAATAGTAAGATAGTGTGATTGTATAACATAAAGTGTAGTAAAGAGAAAAAATCGATTTGCAATTTCTGTTCACTATTTGCAATTTCTGTTTAATGACAT
>CAZEYH010000056.1:6414-10393 GCA_964515895.1 uncultured Clostridiaceae bacterium
ATAAAAGTTGACACGTTAGTATAGCCGCATTCATAGCCAATATCTTTTATCTGATGCTGTGTATTTACCAGCAACTCTCTTGCTTTTTCTATTCTTATCATTGTCAAATATTCAGGGAAACTCATTCCTGTACTTGCTTTAAAAACATGAGAAATATAATTTGCAGTTATATTCATATCCAGTGCAATTTTACCCAAATAAAGATCCGGATCATTATAGTTCTGCCTGACATAAGCTTTAACATTTTCTGCAATATTGTTCATTGAAGGATTTGAGCCATAATTAAATATATCTTCTATTTCGTTAAAATAGGTTTTTACCCTATCTTTAAATTCGTTTATTGTATATATATTGTTTAGCTCAGAGAGTAATGTAATTTCTAGTTGCATGATATCTTCATCAGAAACGTCCTTAGATAACAATAAGCCATTGATTTTTTTATGCAAAATTGTAGAAGCTTTAATTAGTTGAGCATATGTAGGTTCATTACTAAGCAGACTTTCTACTGCATTTAGGAATTCACTGGCTGCTTCATCATACATACCGTCCATTACATAATTTATTATTGAGTATATTTTCAATTCCTTTGTACCAATACTTATTTCTTTTAAGGAACACAAATCACATAAAACAATTTCACTTAAGCTTGATATAGACCTGTTATCAATAATATCAAGGGTATTTCTGTAACACTCCGAAATCTTAAAAATGTTATCTGTTTGGCTACTAACACCAATTGTTAGACGTATAACCTTTATTTGAGAATTAAAGAAATCGATAATGGAAGTACAAATACTCATTAATTCAATTATATCAGTATCGTTATTTAGACCAATAATAACAGCAGAATTTTCAAGGTCAATTTCTACAGAATATCCTTGGAAACTTGTATTTAAAAATTCCATTACAATACTTGTAACATTATTTCTTATATCTAGATAATCCTTAATTGGTATAGTAATACTCTTGTTTTTCACATAATTTAATATCAGTATTGTATATCTCTTGCTTTGTAAATCAATATTATATTTTTCAAATTCTTCCTCAAGGCAGTTGTTTTTATTGTATAATCCATGGAGTACCTTATAAATTACATTCTGTTTTAACACCGGCATGCTTTCATCAATAAATCGCTTCATGTTTATGTTTAACGATTGAAGATAATCGATGCTTTGTTTGACATATGCGAATTCATTTGTTCTTTTTACTTCTTTTTTCGGCCTGCAAAAATTTCCCCTAATACCATCTTCTATGTAACTATCATTACTGTTATTTTCTGAACTATTTAAAATACTTCTTGTATAATTAGTAAGTACTTCAATTGGTCTGTACTGCCAATTGCCTAACTTGTAAGCTGCTGCAAAACCTAAGACCATGAATAAAAGCATCATATACAACATAATATTCTTAATATATCTTGTTTGAGAAGTAATATACGTATAAGGTACAGCAGTTATATATGTCCATTTATTTAGATCGGATTTTCCTATAGTAACTGAAACAAAGCCTTTAGAAGTCTTAATTCTGAATTCTTTTAACCCATTATTTATTTTGTCCATATTGTTCTGTATATCCTTCTTGCCAAGGATATTTTCACCTATTGAAATCAGCTGTTCTCCATTTGAATTTATAATGATTAAACTACTATTTATTTTGTTATAATCATAATTATTCACAAAAAAACTAAAAAATGAACTGTCTAATATTAGAGAAACTGTAATTCCTAAATTTTTGTAAGAAGTTAGAGGTATAGACATTATAATTTGATCCGTTTTTCCATTTTTTCCTTCATCAGAAGCTTCATTTCCTGATATACTGGCAACATTCCCCACATTAATACTTTCTATAGATGTTAATCTGCTTTTAGTAGAATTTATTTGGTTATCATCTATAAGAAGCACATTTTTAAAATAGGAATTAAAATATGTCATTCCATCTGGAGAAAACAGATAGTTGTTTTTTCTGAAAAATAATATTACATCCTTTATTCCTAAATATTTAGCTTTAATACTGCCAAGAGATGAAAGCACTTTCAAATTTGGTGAGTAATGAAACTTACTATCAATATTTATTTCGTTACTGAATTTTCTTGTTGTATCCTGCACTTCAAAGTACATAAGTTCATTCACTATACCTTGGTATTTATCATCTATAGATGAAATCAAATCATTAAGCAAAATATAATTTCTATTGTGTATTTCATTTTCTATGCTCTTATTGCTTAAATAGAAAATTATACTACTGGAAGTAAGAGAAGTAAGTACTATCAATATATAAAAAATAATAAAGTATTTTAAAAAATATTCTTTAAAAAGCAACCTTTTTGAAATAATCGCCTTGAGGTTTTTACCTATTTTAAACATATATTTCATGTCTTCTCCTTTTATAAATGATTAACCAAAAGCAGTTATTACTTCAAGAACGTGTATGATTATTTATTAATTAAACAATAGCATACTTGTTAACCATTAGTCAATAAGATGTAGATTCATATATAGATACATATATGGATTCATAAATTCGTAGATTCATTCAGAGTTAAATAGGCATCTTAAAATCTAATAGCTTTATTATCGAATAATTTTCGTCTTAAATCTTGTACATCAATATCACCGGGTTTTATATTGTTTTTCATGGATAATGCAGCGGCAATCCCGGCAGCTTCGCCCATGGCTGTACAAGTTGGCATAATTCTTAATGATGAATGTGCTTCATGCGTACTTGATATTGGACGTCCTGCTACTATTAAATTATCAACACCTAGAGGTAAAAGACATCTAAATGGTATTCCGTAATAATCTCCTTTGTCTAAACTCTTTATTATAGTTCCTGTTCCTGCAGGGTTATGAATATCTACATCATAAGCATTATAACATATAGAATCATCGAATTTTTTACCTGCCAGAACATCACCCTCGGTTAATACATACTTGCCTACTATTCTTCTAGATTCACGTATCCCAATTTGAGGTGCTGTTACCTGCAAGTATGAGTTTTCAAATCCGGATATGTGTTTTTTCAAGAAATCAAACATTTCCCAGCTCTGTTCTCTAGCTATTATTTCTGCCTCAGTAAGCTCTTTTGCGTTAGTTGCATCTTTCATAACTATCCTAGTAGTATTAAAATGTATTACATCTGACTGTACAGTATCAAAAAATAGTACATTTTCTCTTGGGTTAGTTATTTCACCTCTTGACACGGCATCTTTATATATTTCATTTATCGCTTGTCGGCTAGGCAGTCTATCTCTATCCACTCCTGCAACCCTGAAAGACATGGTCATAGGTTGACAGAAGCCATCTTCATCTCTTCCTTTTTTACACGGAACTCCTGCTATATATGCTACATCTGCATCTCCCGTACAGTCTATAAAAATTTGACCTTTTATATCAGAATTTCCACTTTTATTAGTAATGTTAATGCTTTCTATTATGCTGTCATTTTTCTTGTTAACTGATGCTACATATGTATGAAATAAAATATCAATATCTGCTTCTATAATCATTCTGTTTAAAATCAGTTTCATTATTTCAGCGTCAAATACCGTCTTTCCTTTTAGTCCGCCAAGCTCATTCAGTCTGTCAAGTATTTCTTGGAATATGCCAAACACAATCTGATTTTCTTCAGTATACTCTTCCCGAGCCTTAAAATATCTCATGAAAGGATTTACGAGACCTGTTGTTGCCATTCCACCCAAAAATCCATACCTTTCAATTAAAAGAACATTTTTAGCACCATTTCTCTTTGATGCCAAAGCAGCTGCTACTCCTGTAAGCCCTCCACCAGCGACTATTATGTCATATTTCCCCTTCATTATTATCATCCCTTTCTGTTAAACAATTTTATTCAATACGTAAAAACTAATATCATAATTATATTTTCTATAATACTATAAATTAAGGCATTTGTATAATTAAAATATCAAACATAATAACTCAAACCTAACCATTGAGTTAAAGTCAGAAAAAGAACCGTCCCC
>CAZEYH010000057.1:0-10194 GCA_964515895.1 uncultured Clostridiaceae bacterium
CTACCTGATGCACGTTGATATCTTAAATATATATAGTATAATTAAACCATTACAGGTAAAGAATTCGGTACATACACTCTATTAAACTACATGGTGCATTTTCACAATTTGATAGCATGACATTATAACTTACGGATATTTAACCCCAGACATAATTGCATAAAGTCTTTACACCCATTAACTACTAGTGATAGAATATAGTTGTTATATTGCCACAGACAGTATTAATGTTAATAGTTTCTTAATGGAATATAGTGGAACACCATTGAAAGTGGGGCTTTATTATAATGGGGAAGACTTTGAGGGAAAACTTAAAAAATATAATATGCTTAAAGTCAATGTTTTCAAAACTGATTGCAAGTTTTGTTTTAATTACAATAATAATATCCTCATTTCACTTGGCAACAAACTACATTTATACTCAAAATATGAAGCGCGAGATTACTAAAAATGTAAGTGGAATGTTTAATAACATTGTAGATGAATTTGAACTGTATTTTGATGGGATAAAAGACAAGTTATTAATGGATTTCTACATTGAATATTCTAAAAACTTAAGACAACCTAAAATACGTGATTATAGTAATTCGCTTATGATTAAGAGGATGTCAAAGTATTTGCTTATGCATAAACATATCAAAGATTTTGTAGTTATAGTAAAGGACTTTAACTATATTATAACCATGAATGGTACTTTGGAGGAAAAAGCATTTTTTAGTAGCATGTATGAAAGTGAATATTACACAAAGAATTTCTGGCTTGATGAGATGAAGAAGGATTTCATGTATAAGATATACCCTATAGGGAAATTTACCGCTAAAGAGATTGGAGATAATTACAAACATCAATATTTAATGCCTATTGTCCAAAAAGATGTTAATGACGCAGATTTTATTCTAATTGTTTTGGTTGATATTAATAGCTTTTCAAATGAATTGGACCCCGAATTTACTAAAGATTTCTACATTTTTAACGAGAGTAATGAATTAATATTCCCTTCTAGTAATTCCATTAATAATGAAATTGTGCAGGAGATTGTTGGGAAAGGTGAAACCATTGAATACCGGGAATCTAAAGATGGCTATATCTTTAGCAAAAAATCACCCGAAAACTCTCTTACTTATTATAAATATTATCCAAATACCGTGGTTAAACAGCAAATAAATGAAACCAACAAATTGTTGACAATTATAGTATTATTGTCAATGCTGATAAGTATAGCATTGTCAGTTTATATAGTTAAAAAATTTAATAACCCTGTGAAGCAAATATATCAGCTTATTAGACAGTCAAAAAATGTGTCGGTAGCCGATAAAGATATTATTGATCTTAAAAATATTAAGGATAGTATTACAAGTATTATTAGTAAAAATGAAAATTACATTAAAGATATTAATGAAAAAAATTCAATACTCAAAGATTACTTTTACCAGAATAGATTAAAAAATATATTTTTGTGGGTTGATGAACCTGAAAGAAATGTTTTTGGAAATAGTAATTATGCTATCATATTATTTAAAATTCATTTCAGAGATATTTATATTGCGAGTATTCCTCAAGAAACAATTAAGGAGAACAGTGTATTAAAGGATCTTATTCATGTATACATATGTGAACTTTTTAATGATGCAATAACTTTTCAGATGGAACATAATCAGATAGTGTCCATTATTAATATTAAAAAAGGTACTGAAACTATTGATGCTGATGTTAACAAAATTGTGCAGAAATTAGTGACAGAAGACGATTATGTATATTTTACTATTATATATAGTAGGGTATATAGTAATAGTTCTGATTTGCATGAAGCATATGAGAAAAACCTTGAGATGTTGAGATATAGAAAGTTAATAAATAAAACTCAAATTATTTCAGAGAATACCCTTGATAGAAAGCTCAATGTTTTTTATTTTCCTGAAGAGAAGCAGAAGCAATTTAGCAATTTGATATATAATGGTAGAAAAGATGAGGCCATACAGGAAGTAGACAACATTTTTGACTATAATTTAAAGAAGGAAGCAAATGAGTTTTGCATATATATGCTTTATGTTCAGGTAATTTACTGCTGTTCAAATGTATTATTGCATTTATATAATAAGATCCCCGAAGAGTTAACAATAACTAATGACTATTATTTTGGAGAATATGAATCAATTGAGGATTATAAAGAAGGATACAGATATATTATTGCAGAGTGTACAGATTATATAAATGAAAATAAAAAACAAAGTGATTATATTATTGATTTTGTCAAGAATTATATAAATGAAAATTATACAAAGGATATATCTGTTGATTTATTGGCGGATGAATTAAAAATATCCCGTTCTTATTTATCACGGTATTTTAAGGATAATACAGGATTAAATTTAAGTGATTACTTAAATATGCATAGAATTAAGAAAGCTTGTGTTTTGTTGCAGGACTCTTCTTTAATGGTCAAGGATATAGGACCTAAAGTAGGAATATTCAGTATCAGCACTTTTATGAGACTTTTCAAAAACTACACCGGTAAAACACCCAATGATTACCGGAAGAGTATCTTAAGTAATAAACTGAAATAAATCGTTGATTATCATTTAGTATACTAATTCTCAAATTGTGCAATTTGTAATCATTGAAACATTATGACACATTTTAATTATTGATATACATTGGTTATCAGATATAATCGAAATGTGAACAAATTCTGCAGAATTTTACAAAGTTCCTAATAATTCCTGATACTACTTTGTCAAATTTGCTAGTTTTTTGCAAAAAAAATCATTCCTATATATGGAGATTAGCAAAGTAGTAAAAAGGTATTATTAAAAAAGCATTATTAATGAGTAGTTTCGAAATATAGTATTAATTTTAATTTGGGGAGGTTTAAGTCGTTATGATTAAAAGGAAAATAGCAGTATTATTAACATTACTGTTGGCACTTTCTATGATTTTTTCTGCATGTACTGTCAAGGAGACATCGGATGGAACTGATAAGAGTACATCTTCTACTGCTTCCGCTGCAACTTCAAAACAAGTGGCAAAAGCACCTGACAAAATGAGAATTTTTTATGTTACTAGTGGTGCTGCAGTTCCTGAGGATTTTGATTTTGCCGATAATGCTATTCTTAATAAGATAGCTGAAATAGCAAATGTAGAAATAACAGAAGCAGTTGTTCCACCATGGACGGATATTACTACTAAATATAATTTAATGATGTCATCAGGTAATATTTGTGATGTTGTTCATTTTAATGGGCCAAATGCAATTATTAATGACGGCAAAAATGGAGCGTTTATTGAGTTATCAGAAGTTATAAGGAACTCTCCAATTATAGCAAAATATTATTCTCCATATATTGAACAATTGAAAGCAGATGATGATAAGATATACTGTTTACGTACACTTCCTAACGATGGTGATGTTAACGATGCATTTTTCTTCAGATGGGATGTTCTCCAGGATTTAGGATATACAGAGATTCCGGATACATTGGATGAATGGATTGATGCTATGAGAAAGCTTAAAGCAAAGTATCCTGATTCTATACCATATACCTCTATGGATAATCTTCATTGGTGTGAATTTGTATTTTGTTCTTATGGAATAACCGGACGTGGAAACGGATGGCAACACTATAAGGGTAAAATTATACACAGCTTTGAAAACCCGTTATATAAGGATGCATTAAAAACGTACAAGCTTATGCTGGATGAAGGTCTTATGGATCCTGAATTTGTTACAAACAAAAGGCAAGATTTTGATGACAAGCGTTATAATAAGAAGGTATTGGTAAACCAGCAGAACCTGGCAATGAGTATGGTATTTGCAAGCCGCTTTATGAATAACGGTATAGTTGAAGCAAGACCTGTTCCTGGACAGTGGCCTATAGTTGATGACCCAAGGGTAGATCCGGAAGCAGTTTATGAAGGACCTCTTCCTCTAGGAAATGGCGTAGTAGCAATAGCCTCCACAAGCAAAGTGAAGGATGCTGCAGTAAGATTTGTTGAAGCATTACTATCTGATGAAACGCAAATAATGACCACTTGGGGCATTGAAGGTGTTGATTACGAAGTAGTTAATGGTGAGAAAGTAGCAATTAAAGATGAGTCAATACCGGCAACTCCTGCTAAAAGCCTATATAGTATGTTGTTTGGCTATAATACAAGAGTAAATATAGCAAGAATATTTGAAACCTGTCTTCAAGATATAGAAGAAGCAGATCCGGATGTAACTGATAAAGAGCTGCAAGCTTACAAAGATATAAGTTGGAAGCAGTTCGATAAGGTATATGCCGATGCTCAATCAGTTCCTACAAGAACGATTAACAAATTCATTATACTTGAACCCGATACTGCGTCAAGACAGATAGAAGCTCAAAATGAAGCCCTTACAATTATGGTAAAAGCTATGAGGGGAGATATATCATTAGAAGAGTTTGATAACCAAGCAGCAAAATTCTTGGAAAAGTACAAATTTATTACTGATGAATATAATGAGAAATTGCCGACAGCAAACAAAAAAGTAGGACGATAGTAATCGATTTAATGATGCAATTAAATAAGTAAATAAACAATTTTATATTACCGGAGGCTATATTTATTTAGCTTCCGGCAATACAAAAAGCATTTGCTTCTATGATAAAATCATGAACGAAGCTAATTTTTTTGAGAATCTAGCTAATAGCAGGAGGGAATTACGTTGGCAAAAAATACAAACCAACTGACACTAAACGTTAATAATAGTCGGACACTAAGTACTAATAATAGTCGAGGTTTTAAAAAAAGTAGAGATTTACCCGTTTATGCACTCTTATTTCCGGGGATTCTTTTACTGTTTATATTTCATTATTTACCTCTTTTTGGAATTGCAATAGCTTTTCAGGATTTTGTTCCTTTCAAAGGAGTAACCGGTAGTGAATGGGTTGGATTAAAAAACTTTAAATATTTTCTTCTAGATCAAAAATTTTGGCAAGTTTTGAAAAACACATTGGAAATAAATATACTGCATATTTTTTTTGGCTTTCCGGTACCAATATTATTTGCTATATTTTTAAATGAGGTTTGGTCTAATAAGTTTAAAAAGGTAGTTCAAACAGTAAGCTATTTACCCCACTTTATATCTTGGGTAATTGCAGCAGGTATTGTTACATCAATACTTTCGCCAAGTACAGGTATTATTAATATGTTTATAAAAAACGTTTTGGGAAAGGAACCGATTCACTTCCTTGCAGAAATCAAGTATTTCAGACCTATCATTATTATATCAGGTATATGGAAAGGATTCGGGATGAATGCTGTGTATTACCTTGCAGCTCTTTCTGCAATTGACTTACAGCTATATGAAGCATCAAGGATAGATGGAGCAGGCAAATTGAGACAGATTTGGCATATAACCTTACCGGGAATAAGAAATATAGCCATAGTGCTGCTGGTACTGCAAGTAGGATCTCTAGTAACAATAGGATTTGAGCAAATATTTTTACTATACAATCCTCTTGTCTATGAAGTTGGTGATGTAATAAGCACATACACGTACCGACTGGGCATTGAACAGACACGTTTTTCACTAACATCAGCCATAGGTCTTACTCAGTCTATTGTAAACTTTATACTTGTGTATTCAACAAATCGTTTGGCAAGAACTTTTGCCGGATGGTCGTTATGGTAAAAGGTAGTGTTAACTAAAGGGGAGATAGAAAATGATAAAGAGAAGTTTGGGTGAAAAGATATTTCAAGTAGTAAATATATTTATAATGATTTTGATTATGGCAACAATAATCTTTCCATTATTACATATATTCAGTGTATCAGTAAGTGATAAGATTGCAGTTACCACTTTACAAGTTGGATTATTGCCAAAGGGTTTTAATTTGCAAGCATATCGACAAATATTAAATAACCCTCTTTTCCAACGTTCTTTACTAAATACAGTAGGTGTAACTATTGTAGGAACCTTTTTATCTATAATAGTTATTACTATGTTAGCTTATGCTATGTCTAAGAAGTATTTTTTTGGGAAAAAGTTTGTAACCTATTATTTAGTAATTACAATGTACTTTTCAGGAGGTCTTATACCTACATATTTAGTTGTAACAAATTTATTGAAGCTTAATAATTCATATCTTGCATATATACTACCCTCACTTGTTAATGTATTCTATGTTATAGTGGTAAGGAGTCAGTTGGAGGCTGTTCCTCCAGATCTCATTGATTCAGGGTATATAGATGGAGCCAATGAATTCAGATTATTAATAAGTATAATATTACCTATAATAGCACCGACAATTGCAGCAGTAAGCATGTTTTTAGCCCTTGGAAGATGGAATATGTGGTTTCCTGTTCTTTTATATTCTACAAAGAATGATATGTGGACACTGCAATATTATCTTAGAAATATTGTTTTCGAAAAGATGCTGGCGCTTACGACATTGTCAACAATAGGAGAGTCAATAGAAGCGGATGTAATACCTCCCCAAAACTACCAGATGGCATCAATTATTCTTGTAGCTTTGCCTATAGTAGCAATATATCCTTTCATACAGAAATACTTTGTAAAAGGTATATTGGTAGGTAGTGTCAAGGGATGATAAAAAAGTTAAACACAGTATCATTAATAAAATGATGATGAGGCTAAAATAATTTAGTCAAGGGGTAGTAATGCCAAAAAATTGTATATTAGATATTGCCAAAAAGCCAGGAGAATTTATCTACTGGTTTTTTTGCATTATGAAAGTGTGCCTTGAATTTTTTATGATGAGTTGAATTTTATTTAATGAAGTTTATAATAAAAATAAGAGAAGCAGACATATGTAAAATATTGAACAAGGGAGGGTTTATCTAAAATGAATGCAAAAAAGATATTATCTATAGTTTTAGTGATATTAATGGCTTTAAGCTTAATATCATGTACAAATAGTTTTAAAACGGAAGGTAATAAAGATATGGATAATATTGCTGATACAGGTGCAGAAACAGAAGATACACAAAAGACTAATACAATTATAGAACCTGATCCACTTTTTGACAAACCTATAACTTTGTCAATGATGACCATGTCACACCCTAGCTGGCCTTATCAGGAAGATTGGTGGATATGGAAAGCTATAAAAGGAGCAACAAATGTTACACTTGATGTCTCAGCTTACGGTTCCGGTGAATATGAAGATAAGATACAGCTTACAATGGCTTCCGGAAAACTACCGGACATAATGTATTTAAGTACTTATGTAATAAACAGGTATGCTCTTGACGGACCTTTTTTAGATGTTTTAAGCAATCTTGACAAAGTTCCTAATTTCTATAAATGGTATATTAGTAGTGAGGATGCTAAAGAAACATTAAAGACATATACATCAGCAGATGGGAAAATATATGTTTTTCCTCTGGTTGGATCTGAAGTAACAACTAATAAAAGAGGATGGTTGGGCAGGTTGGATATTTTGGAAAAGCATAATTTGAAAATTCCTACAACTTATGATGAATTATATACAGTAATGAAAGAGTTAAAAAAAACATATCCGGACACTTATCCCCTTTGCTTTAGAAATTTTTTCGGGAATTTTGATTTAATGACTACCCAATGGTCAACAGGTGCAGATGCATATTATGATTTTGATAAAAATGAGTGGAGATATGGGCCCATTGAAGAAAATTTTAAAGAATTGGTAGTATATTTTAGAAAACTCTACAGTGAGGGTTTAATTCCACCTGACATTCTTACCATGCAAGCAAAGGGATGGACTGATCTAATAAGTAACAACAAAAGTTTTTTCACTGTAGATTATATAATCAGGATTGATTACTTTAATAAACCTATGAGAAAAGAAAATCCTGATGTAAATTTAGAATTAATTGCACCTCCAAAGGGAGATGTTGAAAACGGGAAAGCGATTTTCCCAAAGACCAATTATGCCGGTGGAGGAAATTGCATTTGTAAAACAAACAATTCAAAAAATGCCCTGAAGTTTGTAGATTGGATGTATGGTGATGAAGCCAAGAAGTTATTAAATTGGGGTAAAGAGGGAGAAACATATAAAGTAGTAAATGGACAAAGAGAATTTATTACAGACGAGAATAGCTCCATTAAGGAAAAAATGTATGGATTACTGACTTTTGGAGTTAATTTAATGATGGATCCTGAAGCTGCTGCTGCACAATATAGAGGGCAAACGATGGATGCCTTATATAAATCTGAAGAATATAGCGTGAAAAATTTTAATCCAAAATGGTGGTTGGATTTTACAAAAGAAGAAAAGGATATAAAAATTAAAATTGAAGAACCTATTAGAAGTCGCATGGAGGAATTTGTTTCTAAATTTATTACCGGTGAACTAAATATGGATCAATGGGGCAATTATGTAGATGGAATTATACAGCTTGGTATTGAGAAATATCTCGATGTTCACAGGAGCGCGTATGAACGTGTTAAATAGATGGGTAATATGATATCAGTATCTCTGTTAGAATCAGTATAAGTTCGTTGATATATGTTGATATCTTAAACATATATATAGTATAATTAAACCGTTACAGGATTTTGAGATAGTAATATTACATTACTATCTCAAAATGAAGAGTCAGCAGGTTGCATGAAAACTGAAAACTTGGTGGATTGTGTAAAATTTGCATCTATGGTAGCTTCACTTGCTGTTACAGCAAAAGGAGCGCAGGAAGCAATGCCCGATATGAAGTAGGTAGAGGCTTTTATGGACAAGGTAAAAATTAAATGCATGCAAAAAAAGGAGGTCAAAAATTTATGGTTATGGCAGACTATAAGCAGCTTTTTGAAAGTGTTGATAAGCATCGAGATTTAATTTTTGCAGCAGAAGAGTATATCTGGAATCATCCGGAAACCGGATACCGAGAGTGGAAGACAAGTGCTTATCTGGAAAAAGGATTTGAAAAGCTAGGCTATAATCTCATCAAAGCAGGCAATATTCCGGGCTTTTATACAACTTTGGACACAGGACGACCGGGACCTTGCGTACTTGTAATGGGAGAGCTAGATTCACTTTTATGCGCCGATCATCCGAATGCTGATCCTGAAACCAGTGCAGTACATGCCTGTGGGCACCATGCACAGTGCGCGGCTTTGCTTGGATTAGCAGCTTCATTAAAGGAAGAAGGAGTATTAGATGGACTATCAGGCTCTATTCGTCTCTGTGCAGTACCTGCCGAGGAATTGATTGAGACTTCTTACCGGGAGACTTTGCGAGAAGCAGGTATTATTAGTTATTTTGGCGGTAAAGTGGAATTTTTATATCGTGGCTATTTTGATGATGTAGATATTGCTTTTTTGTTCCATACAACAATCGGGAAAAATAATTTTGCAGCACGTAAAGGTTCTAACGGGTGTATTGTAAAGAATATAAACTATAAAGGTGTTGCTGCTCATGCAGGTGGTGCACCCCATAAAGGTGTGAATGCTCTCTATGCTGCGAACCTTGGCATGCAGGCAATTAACGCACTTCGTGAGACATTTAGAGATTCAGATCACATAAGAGTTCATCCTATTGTTACAAGAGGAGGTTCTGCTGTAAATGCTATTCCTAATGATGTTGCAATGGAAAGCTATGTTCGTGGTGCAGATATAGATGTCATCAGAGACATTAACAAAAAAATAAATCGTGCACTTGCAGGTACTGCAGCATCGATTGGTGCTAATGTGCTTCTTAGTGACCGCCCTGGCTACACTCCATTAATTAATGATAAAAATCTATTATGTATTGCAGAGAAAGCAATGAAGGCCATTGTTCCTGAAGAAAATGTTTTTGTAGATGATAGTTGGGGTACAGGGTGCACAGACATGGGAGATATTTCTGCTGTTATACCGGCCATACAACCATATGCAGGTGGTGCGGCAGGTCTTTCTCATGGGAACAACTATCATATAGAAGATCGAGAAACTGCCTGTATAAGTTCTGCAAAATGCCAGCTTGTAATGCTGCATTTACTTTTATCTAATAATGCTGCAGAAGCAAAAAGAGTCATAGCTGAAAAAGATTTAAGGTATACATCAAAAGATGCATATTTTAAGGCTATAGATGCACTGACTCAAGATAAGAAGGCAGTTATTTATAAAGAAGATGGAACTGTTATTTTAGACTATACAAAATCATGCTAAGTTTACATAATAGTAACAAAGCTAAAACTACAATGAAAGGGATGGTTGAACATGTCTATACCTAAAAAGATTGACATTCATATTCA
>CAZEYH010000058.1:0-10179 GCA_964515895.1 uncultured Clostridiaceae bacterium
ATAATAATTAATTATAACTGTTCTTTCTCTTGACATGCTGTATTCCTGGCTATACAATAAAAATACCGATTGTAATGTGTTAGATTGATTGTAATATTTCAGTATGAAGGGAGTGTTTTTATATGAAAATGGGAAGCTTTGAGGTGAACTTCTTTTAACTGAATATGAGCAAAGGGTATAATGTTTTCGTGATGTTATAGCAAACGAGTCTATTTTTTCTATGTTTACCTAGTTTTATATCTATTTGTTAAGATTATTGAGAACTAATAGCAAATTTAATTTCATACTTGGCTTTTTATACAAAAGACGTATTTTATGTTACCAAGTAGATGGATTTATCATCAAGGAGGGTTTGACTATTGTGCCTTTTGCAGTGATAATTTGTAATAACCCTTAACCTGATAATTTATTCATTAATACAAACAGCACGGTAGAGGTTATCGTGCTTTATTTATGTCCACAGGTGGTTATTCTCTGTGGGCTTTTTATGTCCTAACACGAATACCTGAAATAATAGGAGTGTAAATAATAGGAGTGTGAATTTTGTTGAAATATAAGAACGTAAAAACTATTCTTCCTGAACGACTTTATAGAGAATTACAGAAATATGTTCAAGGGGAAATAATCTATGTACCTAAAGATAATTCCACCAGAGCTAAGTGGGGTGAAAAGAATGGTACAAGAAAAAGGTATAGCGATAGAAACAAAGAAATTATGAGACTTTATAGAAACGGCGTTAGTAAAGAAGAGATTGCTGATAAATATTATCTTTCAGAATATAGCATTAAAAAAATTATTCGTAATGGTAAGAATAAAATATATGAATAGTATGAAACTTAAAAAATTAAATAACGGTAACATTTAATTATACATAAACTATTTCCTGTGTTTAACACATTTTTCCTAAACATGGACATATAATTATAATGGCAATGAGAAGATCATAGAAAATAATAAGATCATAAAAGGGGTAATAAATGAAAAGATTTCCAGTAATGATCATATTCGGAATCATAATTATATGTGCTCTTTGCGTAATTAACTCTACATCCGGGATTTCACTATTTCATGTAAATAGAGAAGTAGAAATGAGAGTTGCAAATTCTGAAAATGCATTTATATCTTTACCTGATGTAATATGTTTAAATATTATAGCTACTAAACAAACTGCTAAATATTACATATTATTCGCAATACCTGATTTAGGCATAGAGAAAAATATTGTAGAAGCTATGAGAACAGAAGATCTAACGGAAAACACAAAAACTAATGAAAACACGAGAATCAAAGAAAATGCAGGTTATGAAGAAAATATCGAATCTGAAGAAATAAAAGAAGCCAAATGTTCTCTTCTTACAGAGGAAAAAGTATATGTTAAAACTGAAGAAACTATAAAAATTGATTATATCACTAACAGTTTTAAAATTAAAAATAATATGGTTGATGATATAGAATTGGTCAATATAACATTTAATGATCAATGCCTAAAATCTAATAATGACAGCATAATGTTGGAGAGAGGAAAAGAAACTAATATATTTGTTGAGTACAGTGATATTGATGTAGATATTTTTAAGGACAGTGTATTGGAGGAATCACATGCTATACTTTGCTTTGAATGGGATAAAGGAAGAACAACTATTTATAAAAATGTATTAGTGAATGTTGAGATAAAAGAAGAAACATTAGAACAACAAATAGTAGAACAAATAGTAGAAGTAAGCGATGCCAATGAATAATAAATTCCAATAAATTACAATGAATGACGACGGATGATAACAGCTGATAAAAATATAGGAGAAATAAGATATTAATAAAAAGTTATGAAGAATAAAAGTGAAATGAAAATATTTAAAGAAAAAGCAGACCTATTAATAAAAATGAAAAGAGTCATTTATTACATTATAGGTGTATTATGGCTGGCAGCAACAATTTTTATTTTATATATCATAAGACTTCCGGTGGAAATTACAGAGGAAATTCATGAAAATAACATAGTACAAGAAACTATTTTCAGTTACAAGTCAGATGTGATACCATTCACTCTTAATCCTACCGGCGGGATAACTGATATTAATAAGGGGACATTCACTAAAGTTACTAAAAGTATTATTTTACATATTAATTCATATATTGAGTCAGATAAACCTGTTAAAGTAAATGGTACAAAAAAGGTTATTTTAAAACTTATTGCCGAAGACTTATGGGATCATGAGTTTTTATTAGATCAAGAAACAAGTTTTAATATGGAAGGTTTGACCAATAAAATAGTTGATGGTGACTATATTGTTGACTTAGGCCAATTAACTAATTTTATTGAATCGGTTGAGGAAGAAATTAGCATTAGAACCGGTAAGTACACTTTTGAGATAAAACCTGTAATTAATGGAATAATAATATGTGATGACAAGGAAATACCTATTGATCAGAGTGCGCAAACTTTTGTTGATTATTCTCAAACACAGATTAAGGTAAGTGAGGAAAATAAATTTTCAAAAATTACTCCTATCATAAGCACTTCCATAATACCGCAAAAGTGTAATGTATTGGGTAAAGAAATACTCCTAGTAAAAGCCAAATATATATTTACAGGCATATATTTAATAATTATGACTATATTGATTATAGCAGCTATTTCCCATGTTAGGGCAAATAAACTAAAATGTTCAGAAGCAGATATTATTGATAAAAAATACAAAGTAAGACTGATTAATGTAACAAATGAAGTCAATACATTCCACTTTGAGAAAATTATATTGGATTCATTTAACGAGCTATTGAAAATTTCAGATGAGAAAGAAGCCTTGATTTTTAGATGCGCAAACCTTGGCAAAATAGCCTATTATGTTATGGATGACGGATATATCTTTTTATATGAAGCGGACAATCCTTTAGAACAAGAACAGATATCACAAAGGAATTAATAATTTAGGATGTGCAATTTACATGATTAACAATATTATCAATAAGATTTATATCTATGAAATAAATTCAAAACAACCAAAATTAATTCATACCTATAGATATTTATCATGGTTTTTTACTTCAGTATTTTATTTTTGGGGGAATCCTACTTCCCACTGGGCATTTAAACTGGGAGTTATATTTTTAATATACATATCAGCAAGGATTATTGTTGGGGCATATAATAAATATGATAGCAATATTAAAATTGAAAGAACATTTATTTTTGTTGAAACTATAGGGATAATATTGATTTTGTTGCCAACAGGAGGTTTAAATAGTCCATTTATCTGGTATGCACTAAATCCCGTGTTAATTTCAGCAAGTTTTTCATTATATTATTTTTGTTGGTTTAATTTAGCATGCTATTTATCTATATCAACGATTATTTCTTATTTCTACTTCAATCCTGATAAGGACAATCTAAACAATATGATTTCAAAACATTCCCATTTAATTCTAATATTCATTCTTATCACTTTGGTTGTCCAATTGTTAACAAGCTTGACCAAAATATTAAAAAAGCAAAGCAACGAATTGTTAAAGGTAAATACACAGTTAAATCAAGCTAATAAAAGTACTAAAGAATCAATAGAACATATTATGTCATTGTATCAAACGGTTGAAGCTTTTACTTCACAAGATAACAAAGAAAACATATATCAAATTTTTACCAACTATACTGTGAAGCTTACAAGGGCCGACAGTGCATTTTTTTGGTTGGGGTCGGGTGAAAAAGAGCAAGATAAAATTTTTATAAGTGGCACCATGACTCAAGAAATTAAGCAAAATCTTATTAGAAATATTGAAGGAATTTGGAAGGAGAACTTGCTTTTAGATGATAGAATTAAAATTTGTATATGTGATAATAAATTTATTGCAGTTATTGTAAAATCTATATCCAGTAACTATGGGTTAATAGGAATTAGAACTGATAACTGCGAATCAGGTAATATAAAGAAAGAATATGTTAAACAACTGGAATTTATCTCTGAACTAATTGCGGTCATACTTGAAAGATTTCATTTAGAAGAGGTTACGGAAAGGTTGATGATAGCTGAGGAACAAAATCGTATTGCTAACGAGATGCATGACAGTGTAGCACAGAGACTTTTCGGAATATCATGTGCTGTTCATACAATAATAGCAAGTTGGGGAAATATGTCTAAATATCAATTACAGGAAAAACTATATACATTACAAAATTCTGCACATTCAGCGATGAAAGAATTACGCTCTACTATATATAAACTTAGTTCGAGAAAAGGAGGACAAAACAGTTTCCAATCAGATATTAAGGAATATCTTGATAATATTTCCAAGCTAACTAGTGTTATCATAAAACTTAAAATTGTTGGAGATGATGAAATGATTGATATCACAAAGAAGAGAGGAATATATAGAATTATTTGTGAAGCAACCGGTAATGCTATTCGACATGGTAAATGTAGTTTAATAATGATTAATCTTGATATGGAAAACGAATTTACAAAACTCAATATTACTGATAATGGGGAAGGTTTTGTTTTTAATAATATTAGCAGCGGAAAAGATAGTGGATTAGGCCTACAAAATATGAAAAGAATTGCTGAGTCATTAAATAGTGAAATTGAAATTAATAGTGAATTGGGCTGTGGTACTGAAATTAATATAATTATGCCTAATAACGTGAGATACTACCAACCAAATCAAGGAGGTTTTAAAATATATGAAAGTAATAATTGTTGATGATCATCCTTTGGTTAGGCAAGGGCTTTCATCAGTTCTGGCTATGGAGACCGGTATTGAACTTATAGGAGAAAGTACTAATGTTAAAGAAGCGATAGATATGATAAAGGTGAGAAAACCTGACCTAGTTTTGGTAGATTTAAAGCTGGGCAGGGAATGTGGTTTGGAAATTGTTAGTGAAATTAAGAAACAAAGAATTAATATCAAGTTTATCGTATTAACCTCATCTGCTTCTTATGAAGATTTTGTAATGGCAGAAGAATGCGGAGTGGATGGTTATGTTCTAAAAGAAGCATTACCGGAAGAACTTTTATATGTAATACGACTGGTTGCTCGTGGCAGAAGATATTATGATCCCCAGTTGCTGGAATATAAGATTCTACAGGAAGAAAATAATTTTAGTGAACGATTGACAACCAGAGAACAGGAAGTATTAAAAGAGCTGGGCAAAGGATTAAGCAATCGCCAAATAGCCGGCAAACTATATATAACAGAACATACGGTAAAGAAACATGTTAGTCAGATATTGGCGAAATTAAATTTGAATGACCGTACACAAGCAGCACTTTATGCAAACAATATGGAACTAAAGTATAACGTCTGATGCTACATAGGGAGTATTAAATAATTACACTTTTTATACTTAAAAACTACTACTTGGGAGAATGTTAAATGTTGCCAGCCTATTTATAATTGTAAATGTATTAAATAATTAATTCTAAAAAACAGGAGGTTTTATTATGAGAAAAAGAAGTTTGGTAGTACTTATTCTTTTAATTGTAGCATCTGTGATGGCAGCAATGGGTACCGGAGCCCTTGATGTATTTAGGGCAAATAGAACAGCAGCAATGATGGTAGTAACTGATGCAGATGCATATATTTCACTCAAAGGTGATGATAACTATGCATATGAGAAAAACAATGGCGAATTAAAACTTGATTTTACTTCAACAAATGACAATGTTATAGGTGATGGGTTTAATCCACAAGCAAATTCAGAATTCAACGAAGTATTTAGTGTAACTAATCAAAGTGCAAAAACAGTATATGTATGGTTTGAAGCTGAGGGTTGGAGTTCGCAGCATAATAGTGGTTTACAGTATAGGATAGATCATACTAATGGTACCGTTACTAATGTAGATGCATGGTATGGCAATACACAACCACAAGGTAAAAATCTACTTAGTTCTACCGGTATGAACTTTATGGATGGAATAGGGAAAATGGCATATGTACAACTTGATCCAGGTGAATATTTCAGTGTAAAGATTCTTGTTAATACAGTGATGTCAAATGGTTATGGAGATGCAAATACTCCTTATAGTAACTGGGGACATAAGGTAATTGTTAAAGCTAATGTGGAATCTCCTTCAAGACCTTAACAATTGTGAAAAAATCAATATACTTTATAGAGCTTTAGGTTAAAAATCTAACCTAAAGTTCTATTATGTCTAATTTTACCAACAGGAGATAAAAACATGAAAAAACTAGCTAAGTTTAAGAATATGATGTTCTATATTTTTATGTCTGTATGTATAGCATTCATATTTTCGCAATTAAAAGGTATGGATAATAAACTACCATTTGGCTTATGGTATGTATATTCCGGCAGTATGGAACCTACCATAAAAACTGATGATGGATATATTCTTATCAGTGCAAAGAAGTATTATGTAAATGATATCATAACATTTAAACCCAAAGTACTAAGCGATAAATATGTTACACATAGAATAGTTGAAGTAAATGAAAATGGTAGATTTATAACAAGAGGAGATCATAACCAACCAACAGATCAGGAGATTGGAGAACCATCTATCGATAAGGATCAAATTATTGGTAAAGCTTTTATGATTAAGAATAGGCCCATAATTATACCGTATCTAGGAATAATATCTAAAAAACTAAACGGAATAATTGCAAGTCTTAATATATTTATATTAATATCTATAGGGATATCAATATATGTGGCAGTGTATATAATAGATACATTTTATTCAAGGAATAAACGCTCCAAAAATAAGCGACTACGAATATTGGATATTGCTCCATATTTTGACCCAGTATTCATCACTCTATGTGTAATATTATTTGCTAATATTATTTTTATAGGAATAACCTTAAGGGGTTGGAATCCTGATGAAATCTCTTATGTTGTTGTAAATACAAAAGGAATATCGTCTCCATTGCCGGGGGAAAGGTTCCAGCACAAAATGAATCTTGAAAATTTAACTTTTCTACCTTTTGTATCTGTATTAGAACCGGAAAAAGAGAGTACAGAAGTTAACCCTAAAAAAATTTTACTTTCGTCAAAACAGAATAAAGAGTATACCTTGTCTATTGAAGCACCTGAAAAAATTGGATACTACATTGAAAAGATTAATAAACACACATATCCTGATGTTCTACCGGGTAAATGGCTGGATTTCATGTACTCAAAAAACAAAATGTTACCTTTGATAGCAATATTTGCTCCCGGAATATTGTTAAAAATTTTGCTTTTTGTATGGTGGTTAAAACGTTGGCAAATTGGAAGAAGAAAAGTAATGGAATGGCTAATACCTTTAATGAACATCATAAAATAATAAATATTATCAAGCTCTAGTTCAAGTTTTATTATCTCATTAATTCCCCTTTCGACTTTATTAATATTAAAGATATTTTTTTTGTACAGAATTAATACTGTTGGTCACTTTATTGCCTTTACAGTATAATTGCATAATTCCATGGAAAATATATATGTTGAATTAACTTTAAAATGAACAGTTTTTATATGTAAATGATTATAAAATCTGTTTATGAAAAATTGGAGTGGTGATATTTGATTATAAAACAAATGCAAGTTTACCCAGGACCAAACATATATAGTCACAAACCCGTGATAAGAATGGAAATTGAATTGGGTAAACTTGTTGATGTACCTACTAATAATATAGTCGGGTTTAATGAGCAACTTATTCAACTATTTCCGGGACTGAAAGGGCATAAATGTTCCCTCGGATATGTAGGTGGTTTTATAAAAAGATTAGATGACGGCACATATATTGCACATGTAATTGAGCACCTTTGTCTTGAAATGCAGAATCTGGCGGGTCATGATATAAAATTTGGCAAAACGAGAAATATACAGGAGGATATATATCAAATAGTCTATGAATGCTTTAACCCTGTTATAGGGAAAGCATGTGGTTTTGCTGCAGTAAACATAATTAATGCTATTATTGAGAGAAGGAATTGTGATATCGAACAGGAGATGAACAAATTTAAGGAAATATGTGTTCGATATAACCTTGGACCTAGTACCTCGGCAATTATAAATGAAGCTAAAGAAAGAGGTATTCCGGTGAAAGAAGTAGCAAATAGTGGAATGATGAGATTAGGATATGGTAAATATCAAAAGTATATTTCAGCTACTCTCTATGAAGGTACAAATAGTTTAGCTGTAGATATTGCTTGTGATAAAGCGTTGACAAAGGCGCTGCTTGAAGAAGTTTTTATTCCTGTGCCCCGAGGGGATGTTTGCTGCTTTCAAGAGGAAGCTATAAGACTTGCAGATAATATAGGATACCCTGTAGTTGTAAAGCCCAAATACGGGAATAAAGGCAAGTTTGTATTTCTTGATATTCAAAATGAAGAAGATTTAATATCTGCTTTTCAGCAAGTAAAAACTTATGATGAAGAGGTGATAATTGAGGAATATATTAATGGGAAGGATTACCGTTTACTGGTAGTAGAAGGTAGGCTGGTGGCCGCATCTGAACGTATACCTGCATATATAACAGGTGATGGAATACACAGTGTCATGGAACTTGTAGAAATTAAAAATTTGGATGAATTTCGAGGAGAAGGTCATGAAAAACCTCTGACAAAAATAAAGATTGATGAGTGTGTTATAAAAACACTTACTAAACAGAAATTGAAATTAGATTCAGTAATAGAAAAAGAACAGATTGTATGGCTCCGAGAAAATGCTAACTTAAGTACTGGAGGAATAGCAATTGACTGTACTGAAAAAGTTCATCCCGAAAATCAAAGAATTGCTGAAATTGCTGCAAAGACAATAGGGTTGGATATAGCAGGTATAGATATGATTACTCCAGATATATCAAGATCTATTACTTCTACCCATGGAGCTATAGTTGAAGTAAATGCAGCACCTGGAATTAGAATGCATTTATATCCTGCAAGCGGCAAAAAAAGAAATGTGGCTTCTCCAATAATCGATATGATATATCCTCCCGGAACCCCTTTCACAATACCAATAGTATCAATAACTGGAACAAATGGAAAAACGACAACAACACGTATGGTTAGTAATATTTTGCAAAGATATGGATATACAGTGGGGATGACTACAACTCACGGAATTTATATTAATAATAAATGTATTGAAAAAGGTGATACTACAGGGTTTAATAGCGCATTAAGAGTATTAAACAATCGTGAAGTTGATGCTGCGGTACTTGAAACTGCCAGAGGAGGTATTATAAGAGGTGGTTTAGCATATGACAAGGCGGATGTAGCTATATTTACAAATCTATCCGGAGACCACTTGGGGTTTGATGGTATAAACACTATGAATGATCTTCTGTATATAAAATCCCTTGTTGTTGAAGCTGTAAAAGAAAATGGAGCATCTATACTAAATGCAGATGATGAATATGTAATGAAAATCAGACAATATGCAAAGGGCAAAAGTATACTTTTTTCAATGGATTCAGAAAATCAATATATTAAAGAACATATAAACGCAGGAGGTTCTGCAATATATATAAAAGGTGAAAATATTTACTTAACAAACAATGGAGTAGAAAAAGTAATAATTCATGTAAACAATATACCTGCAACTCTCAAAGGTATTCTGAAACACAACATATATAACTGCATGGCGGCTGCAAGTGCCGCTTTTGCACTTAAAATACCTTTAGGTATAATTAAGAAATCTCTTGCTAATTTTAAAACAGATGCGGTATGTAACCCGGGACGATTTAACATATATGATTTAGGAGATTTTAAAGTCATTCTCGATTATGGGCATAATTTGGAAGGATACCGTGTGACTATAGACGGATTGAAAAAAATGAATCCATCGGGGATTATAGGTATTATTGGTTCTCCCGGTAATAGGAGAGATGAAGATATAAAGGAAATTGGGAAACTGTCGGGGCAGTTCTTTGATACTATAATTATTAAAGAAGATAGTAATCTCAGAGGAAGATTACCTCTTGAAGTAGCTAATATTTTACGACTTGGGGCATTAGAATCAAATATTAGGCAAGAAAACATTAAAATAATCAGAGAAGAGGAAGCTGCTCTTAAATATGCATTGAATAGAGCGGAGAAAGGAGAAATAATTGTTGTGTTTTTTGAAAATATGGAGCCCCTCATAAAGGTAATAAATCAATATCATATTAATCGGGATAGCAAGTTGTCGAAGAGCAGAATTTTGGAAAAAGAAAAACAGATTGTAACAGTATGAAATATTAT
>CAZEYH010000059.1:0-10158 GCA_964515895.1 uncultured Clostridiaceae bacterium
AAGCATTGGTTTTTCTACGGTGAAAAATAAAAAACATGCACATAGCAGAAGACTCTATATATAAAAGTGTGGTCGTACTACGCAAAATATGTATATAATTATGATACTGTAAAGATGGTATTGTGGAAAGGCTGATTATGCAGGAGCTGCTGCACTGGAAAATTTCAGTCGTCGAAAACCGCTCATATTAAAAGGTGTCTGACAGGTGGGCAAGACATGGCTGCTTAAAAAATTTGCCAAGTATTATTATAAAAGCATTGCCTACTTTAACTTTGACGAGCACCCGGAATATAAGCAGTTTTTTGAAAAAAAGGATGTTGAACTTATGCAGCAGGTGCTTTCCAATATCCTAGGGCATACAAACGGGACTTTGCCATACATCCTGTTCTCAAGGATTTCCCGAAGATATCGCTCATCTGGTAGTCAATACTTTCGCAACTAGCTAGAAAACAAAAAATTCATCTATAAAGCCGTCAAGGAAGGGACCCGGGCCAGAGAATATGAGGATGCTTTGCAGTGGCTTTGTGATGCCAATCTTATTTATAAGATATACCGCAGCAGTACGCCGGGGCTACCCATTTCGGCCTATGATGACTTGTCTGCCTTCAAGCTTTATATTGTTAGTGCACTGTCTCTATAGCAGTAACATCATGTATTTCACCAGAGTCTAAAACATATAAATTCCTATACGTTAAAAACACATAATTAATAAATCTTTTGTCATTGACAGACAAATAGTCAAATTCATCTTAATTCATTCCAAATTCAACTTCTTTGAGAGAATTAAATCTGTAATGATATAATAAGCAGCAGCAAAAAACAGATTTAAAATCATAATACCAACAAATATAAAATGAGGTATAGTATTACTTTGCACAAAAGTGTTAATTATAATCTCAATGGAATCCCAACTTCTGGAACTTATGGAGTAGCAAATAACAAAAATTATTGAAATAATAAGCTGTGAAAGCATATAGAATCCCAGATATGCACCAAATGCACCAAGCACCTTGTGTTTGCTTACCAATTGTCCGACTGCTATTGAAGCATATATCATAAGAATGTTTGTTGCCAAAACCATTAATAAAAATATAAAGAATTCAATCATATATGCATACCCATTGATTCCAAATACACGGCTAATCTCTGAAAACACTTGACCAATTGCATTTTGTAATGATGCAAAGGTATTTTCATTATATGAAATAATAATAACAGAAACTATTGTTACAATAGTACTGGTAATTACCCACATCATGGAAATCAGTAATTTTGAAACTATATGTTCTCCTGTCTTTACGGGTAAGGTAAACATCAAATAGCCCTCGTCACCAAGGAGATTTTTATAAAAACGCTGAATCATTACTAATAAAGTGAGAACAAAAATAGCAATAATAATAAATATATATGCTGATGTACTGATTACAGAAATAATATTCATAAATAACTCATTATTATTGATTTTAAAGAAAATATTGTTGATAACTGCAAATAAAACTAAAGAAGCATACAAGGGTAAAAATATCCTTGCAGCCGATTTAATTTCATATTTTAATAATTTTCCTAACATCTAAACACCTCCCTGAATAGTCCATCTACTGATTTTCCATGTTCTTCTCTAATCTCATCTACTGATTTTGCAAGTGCAATTGTACCATTAGAAAGAAAAACTACGTCGTCGAGCACCGTTTCTATATCTGCAATTAAATGTGTGGAGATTACTACTGCAGCATTTTCGTTATAATTACTGATTATGGTATTTAAGATATAATCCCTTGCTGCAGGGTCAACGCCACCAATAGGTTCATCCAAAAGATAAATGTCAGCTTCACGACTCATAACCAATATAAGCTGCACTTTTTCCTTTGTGCCCTTGGACAATTCCTTTAATTTATCATCAGGATTAATTGTAAGACGCTTTAGCATTTCATAAGCTTTTTCAGGATTAAAATTGGTGTAAAAATCCTTAAAGAAATTTATGACTTCACTTACACGCATCCAATTGTTCAAATATGTGCGTTCAGGTAAATAGGATACTATTTTTTTTGTTTCAATACCCGGATACATTCCATCTATAAGAATTTCTCCCTCGGTTGGTGTTAAAAGTCCATTTGCAAGTTTTATAAGGGTAGTCTTACCACTTCCATTAGGACCTAAGAGCCCTATGATTCTTCCCCTTTGGATTTCTAAATTTACACCTGTGAGAGCTTGGATACTCCCATATCTTTTTGTAAGGGCTCTGCATTCTAAAATTGGATTCATTAGGGTGTCATCTCCTTTACTATTTTTTCTATTAAAGAGATTGTTTCCTGAGAATTAAATCCCAGTTTACTCATCTTTTGTAAAAAATCTTTTATTTCTTCCAGTGCAATCGTATTTTTCGCCTTTAGTATCATCTTTTCATCCTCCGTGACATATCTGCCACTTGTCCTCTGGGAATAGAGAAGTCCGTTCTGTTCCAACTCTGCAAGAGCTTTTTGCATTGTATTAGGGCTTACCGATGCTTCAGCTGCCAAATCGCGTACAGACGGAAGTCTACTGCCCGGACTATACTCACCTGATACAATTCGCAACTCTATTTGTTCTACCAGTTGAGTATAAATTGGCCTATCAGCCTTAAATTGCCATACCACATTTCAAGCCTCCTTTTCAAAATATAGTTACATTCATATACCTCATCTGGTATAGGAATTTTTTAGGAGATTTATAAATTCCTATACTTAAAAAATAAGGTTTTCATTTACAGACAAACTCTGCTCATTCAAAAACTACTTATTGTATTACTGTGTTAAGTAATTAATACAGTAATACAATAATACAGCTATATTTATAATTTGTCAATAGTAAAATTAAAAAAAGCACGTATTTTCCTTCTGTATTTTGTATACAGAGCTTGCACACGGAAAATATATGCTTTAATAATATAAATTTGATTCTCAAGGGTTTTTAAGTTATATTGCTTTTTTATTGCTTTTTACACTGTTTTACCCGAATTTTTTTGCTTTTTCTCATACAGTAAAAGCGATATAGCAACTCCTACTAGAATTATTATCAAAACAAAACCAATGAAGAAGCCTACTCTAAAGTCACTCTTTTCAGCAACTAATCCTATTAGCCATGGTAAAATCATTGCTCCAAGTGACATTGCTGTTGATAAAAGTCCGGTTATTGTCCCTGATATTGACGGAAAAAGTGTATTTGCATATGCCAATCCTGTAGGATGAAGTCCCGAGAAAAAAAGGCCGCTAAAAAACACTCCTGCAGCAATTAAGCTGGGTGTTGTTTCAAATATTATTACAGGATAAAATATAAAACATCCTAATGCACAAACTAGAATGGTTTTTGAGTATCCAATCCGCTCTGATAAAAACCTGCAAATGAACCTTCCGGAAGTTAAACCAAGATAAAAGATTGACACCATACCCGCACCTAGAAGTGTGGAAAACTCCACTTCCTCAAGATATGTGTTTATCCATCCAATCAAACCTGTAGCCGAACCATTGTAAATAAAACTAACCATAAAAAGCATTATAAATACCGGACTAAATAAAATAGTTTTTATCGTCAGACCTCTAATACTAGTTTCTTTTAAATCATTTTTTTGCGAATCAATCTCTTCTAAATTAGGGTAGGTTATAGGAATTATTGCAAGCATAAATAACATCCATAAAACTGCAGCGCCATAATACACCACTCGCCATTCATAATCAAGATATAACATCAATCCCGCAAGTGTCGGACCAACAAGACAACCTGCACCATATATCCCATGAAGTGTATTGAATGCTGCTCCTCTTCTATGAACATTAATATCTGCAATTAAAGCATTAAAACAGGTATTGAGGAAGCCACGTCCTAAACCTGTTATAAAAAAAAGGACCAAAATCAAAGCCCAACTTCTAGTTGTTGCCGTCAAAGCAAATCCCATAACCTGTAAGATGCATCCCATAACTATTAAAGGTTTTTTACCTAATAAATCAGAAAAAAATCCTCCTACAAGTACTCCAATAAAATTTCCTGCTGCATTTACGGTAAAAACTGCCCCTGCAATACCCGTTGTAATATTAAAATCCTTTATAATAATAGGTAATGTAGGTGAGATTATAAAAGACACTACTCCTATAATAAAATAGCCTGTATATATAATAAAAGAAAGAAGCCGTTTATTCAAAATCTATCCCTCCAAGTACCCTCAACTTTGTGTGAATTTACTATCCTTTATTATATAAACTGAAGATTCAGCCATTCTATGCAAAGTTTCATCCACGTAGCAGCATGTGGAGCTACCTGAACCGGACTAGTCGCAGTTTCTTCTGTTGCAAGTGATAAACCATGTTCACCTTCCGGATAAATATGAAGCTCAAAAGGTATGCTTTTTCTCCGTAAACTCTGAGCAAAAAGCAATGAGTTTTCAACCGGAACCCCATGATCTTCAAAGGTATGCCAGATAAAGGCAGGAGGGGTTTTTTCACTGACATGATGTTCAAGAGACATTTCATAAAGAAGGTCAGATGAAGTATCTGCACCGAGTAAATTTATAAAAGATCCTCTATGTGCATACTGCCCGGAAGTTATTACAGGATAAGCCAGTATCAATGCATTTGGACGGTTCAGACCAATTTCGATCCCGGATACATTACCCAGGTATTCTTTGTCCCAGTATACTCCCAGGCTTGCAGCAAGATGTCCCCCTGCTGAAAACCCACATACTGCAATTTTTCCAATGTCTACATTCCATTCTTCAGCATTTTTACGAATAATACACATTGCCCGTGAAGCATCCAATAAAGGTTGAGGATGCTTTCTTGGAGCTACACTGTAATCTAGTACAAATGCATGATACCCTGCTGCATTAAATTGAAGTGCTATAGGCTCCGCCTCTCTTGGGGAGGTATATGCATATCCGCCTCCCGGAAAAATCAAAACAGTTTCTCTCTTTCTTGAACCATTTAATATGTATGTAGTTAATGTAGGTATAAATAAGTTTTCCTCACCTTGATAAGTATTTTCATCCCATAGTTTAATAATTTCATATATCATAATCTGCTCCCTGTTATATCCATAGTTTTATTATAGTTTTATGTTTTGATGCTCGCACAATTAATCTATATTAACCTTTTTGCCACTTTGCGATGATTCATAAACAGCCAGCACCAAATCGACGGATTTTCTAGCTGATTTTCCAGGTATATACGGTTCTTTTCCTTCAAGAACAGCAGTAATAAAATCCGATACAATATAGGAATGGCTTTCTATATCAACATTTGCAGGATCTGATGACGATGACACAACATCAGCTTTTTCATCATCCAGCATCATTTTTTTGACTTCATCATCCACAGAAGTACTAGTAGCATCATCTTCACTCTGCCTCATGTACAAAGCTGCTTTTCCCTCAGCATAAACTATTGTACCTTTTTCAAACTCAATCCTTAACCTATCTCCCTCAGGAGCATTTTCAGGAACATTGGAAATTGTAGTTCCCATAAGAACACCCTTTGCTCCATTTACAAACTCAAGAATGGCCATAGCCGTATCTTCAACTTCAATATCCCTTAACATGGCCTCTGCAATTCCATATACACTTTTTACATCACCGGCAAGCCAACACATTGTGTCGATGGCATGTATACCTTGATTCATAAGGCATCCGCCCCCATCAAGTCTTTTTGTACCTTTCCATTTGGAGCTGGTAAAATACTCCGGTGCTCTGTAACCTCTGTACTGGCATTCGACAATGGTCATTTTACCGAGTTTTCCGCTGTCAATAATTTCTTTTGCTCTTCTAAGCCCGCTTCTGGTTCTGTTAGGAAATACACAGCCCAGCTTCAAATTATTATCCTCGGCAGTCTTAATCATTTCAGACATAATTTCACTTTTAATTTCAAGAGGCTTTTCACACAACACATGCTTTCCATTTTTTAAACACTCAATAGTATGTATTCCGTGCAGCCCGCTTGGCGAACATGCGCAAACCACATCAATATTTTTATCAGCTGCAAGGTCTCTATAATCCATATAAACTTTTTCAATCCCATACTTTTTTGCAAATTCTTTTGTCTTTTCAACATTGCTGTGACCACTAATAGCTGTCAGTTCTGCTCTACCATCCTTAAGTATAGCCATAGCATGAAAATCTGCTATCATACTGCACGATATTATCCCAAAACGAATTTTATCCATCCTCTACACCTCCAAAACATATTGTAATATTTTATAATATGTTGGTATTAATAGTCTTATATTATGAACATTCCCAACATCGATATGGTTTGATATATTATACCAAAATACTTGTTTCAAAACAAACATTTAAGCAAACAGGTACATATTTTAAATTTGAAGAAATATTTCCTTTATATAAATTCACAGCAGCTAAATTTCGCAATCGTAATAAGTATCAACAACTATAATTTTGTGATATAATTCTATTATATACTGATATATACTGACTTATAGATATAATAAATAAATGTTATACTTATTAGGAACTATTGTAATGGAGGTTGTCTTTGATGAGAAATAATTACAATTATCAAATTGATAATAAAATGACAATAAATTGTGTTAAATGTCTAAAAAAATTGAGGGTGCCTCTGGATAAAGGCAAAATATTAGTAACATGTCCTGTGTGCAAAAAAGAGTTTGTTTTTAACCCTGATTCAGTCATTCATACACTTAAACAGATTTTTATATCTTTTATAGCTTGGCTTTTGTCCGCTAAAACAAAATTCCCATTTTTTAAAGCTAGACTTAAAGCCTATTATGTAAAAAACAAAAGGAATAGTATTATTTTAGCTATCTTGATAATTATTATTTTAGCCGCACTAATCATGTCTTTCTTTATCAAACCGGTAAACAAAATTGATACACCGGTAAAGCCAGAATCAACTGCTATTAGTTTAAGTGCTAATAGATGTTAATATAGTAGACTTGTCATCCAACATCCCACTATTTAATTTATCTTATTATATTTCCCAATCAAATTTAAAACCTCCGATTCAGATACCGGCTTACTTATTGAATAGCCTTGAACCATATCACATCCATGAATGTTTAAATATTCAAGTTGCTCTATTGTTTCCACCCCTTCAGCAATTGCTATTAAATCTAGGGTATGAGCAAGTCTTATAATAGAATCCACAATTTCATTACTTGCTGTTGAAACACCATCTACTAAAACATTATTAATATCATTTATAAAAGTTTTATCAATTTTCAAAATATTTACCGGTAACTTTTTTAAGTAGGATAATGATGAGTATCCTTTTCCGAAATCATCTATAGCTATATTTAATCCACTTTTTCTTAACTTTTCTATTTTTGTTATATTATGTCCATAATTCTCCATCAATATGGTTTCTGTTATTTCTAAAATTACATGGTCATGATTAAGTCCTGTATTTTGTATAATATCAAGGATAAAATCAACAAAATCATCCTGGAAAAGATGAATAACAGATATATTAACAGATATTTTTAAATCTTTGAAGCCTTTGTAATGCAGATTCTTTAAGAAGCTACATGCCTTTTCTAATACATATCTATCTATTGATACAATTATACCCATTTCTTCGGCAAGAGGTATAAATACACTTGGTTGTACAAAACCATATTTAGGACTATTCCATCGAACTAATGCTTCAATTCCTTCAATTTTCCCTTCTTGAATATTATATAGTGGTTGATAATACACCATTAGTTCATTATTATCAATCGCATCTGCTAAATTGCTTCCCATAATCATTTGATTGTATATTACCTTATTCATCTCACTATTGAAAAATACATACCCATTTTTACCCTGTTCTTTAGCCTTATACATTGCAATATCAGCATTCCTTAAAAGCTCATCAAAGCTAGTACCGTCTTCCGGATACATTGATATACCTATACTTGCAGATATACTAAATGTTACACCTCTTATGGAGAAACTCATACTTATTGCCTCTAGTAATTCTTCAGCACAATTTTTCGCTTCTTCTCTATCTGAAACATGTGCCAGTACAATAAATTCATCTCCTCCGAACCTTGCTGTAAAATTCTCATACTGACTAACAGTTTCAATTCTGTTAGCCAGTTCTACAAGCAAATTGTCTCCAAAGGAATGTCCAAAGTAATCATTTATGTATTTAAAATTATCTATATCGATAAATAAAATGCTTATAGAGCTATTTCCCTTATTAATATCATGTTGTAACTTCTCTTCAAAGTAAATGCGGTTTGGAAGCTTGGTTAGAAAATCATGATATGCCAATTTCCTAATATATTCTTCTCTTCTTTCCAATTGTTCCTTATTATAAAGCAATTCATTATACTGCTGTTTTAATTTGACCTCTGAAGCTGATAGTTCTTCATATAATTGAGTAAGCTCTTTATGATTTCTAATAAGTTGCTTTTCAGATTCGATTCTGTCAGTAATGTCCATGCCTACTAACTCAATACCAATAATATTACCAAAAATGTCTCTTGATATATTTGTATTCCATATAACAAAAAGCAAATTTCCATCGGCATCTATTAAAGGAAGCTCATAATTAAAGAAAGGTTGCCTTTTTTCAACCCGGCTCACAAACTCCTCAACCTTGTCTAAATCATCTTTTGAAACCATGTCAAAAAAGGTTTTAATTCCAATTACATCTTCTCTCTTATAGCCACTTTTCGCTTCAGCATATTTATTAAAATATGTTACTTCCCACTTATGATTTAAATTTATAATAATAATATTTGCAGCTTCAATTGTTAATTTAGATATTTTCTCTTGCTTTCTTGCATTGTAGCGCATATAGCTTACATATATATGAGCTATACTTAGTACAACTATTATAATGATAGCAACAGCTGCCATGAATGATAATATTTTTCTAATGTTTTTAAATACCAGATTTATTGGAGCCGTTACGATTAAATACCATTTGGTTTGAGGTATAGGTGCAAAACCTGCTATTTTTTTTATCCCACCATAAGAATATTGTTTCGTTCCCATGTTATTTTTGATTACATAATTTCTAAGTTTATCCAACTGATTTAATTCAAAATTATTCGTAAGTTCACCTTGGTTAACGTTCATACCATGTACTAAATCCCTATTAACATCAGCAATTATTTTACCTTCACTGTTTATGATAAATGAACTACCTCTATTACCTAATTTTATGTCTTGTGTCATTTTATATAAATGATCGATATCATATGTAGCATATAAGACACCAGGTAATCCTTCATTATAAAAAACCGAAACTGCAAAAATTATAACTAAAGTACCATCTGCTCTACTGATAATAGGTTCAGAAATCACATTCTCACCTTTAACTGCACGTTTAAAATACTCTCTATCTCCTACATAAAATTCCTTATCATCACTAGTTTTTGTATAACCGTTAATATCCGCAATACTTATTCGTTTAAAAGCATAATCCTCAACTTCTGCTCTAAGTATTTCAAGCTTATTTTCCAAGGGATAGTTTAGGTTTTTTATATCTTCTCTCCCGGCAATAGCTTCAAGTATATAAAAATGTGCTTTAATATCCTTTTCAATAGTCCTTACACCTTGTAAGGTTACATTAACTAAAGATTCTTCTTCATTTTTAATGAGTTCTGTAGAAGCAAAGCTATATATTAATGCTCCAATAAAAAAGCAAATAAATGCTATTACTAAAACACCGCCTATCAACCTTGATATAATGTACTTCCTCCACATAAATCCTCCACGCTACAATACAGTTTAATTAGCGTATAACTAAGCTGCAATTTTTTATTTTAATTTTTTATTTTATTATACATCTTTACAAATAATCAGTTCAAGTTATTTTTGTTCACATAGGAATTTATAAATCTCCTAAAAAATTCGCATCAATACTTAAGTCATGAGCGAAGCGAATTTTCTTGATGGTAGAATATACCACGCATAAAATTTATCTTTTTTCCAAATATCTATTATTAGAAAACATTACTGATTTATTACATTTATTAGATATACAGGAGAATGTTTGTGACAGAACTAAATAAATTAATCTGTAAAATAAAAGAATTGCGGAAGGAGCTAAATACATTAATTCTTGAAAAGCAGGATTTACTTGATCCTGATGTTATTGCTGCAAGTAAAAAACTTGATGATGTACTGAATGAATATAATAATATGAAAAAAAAGAAGCAATG
>CAZEYH010000060.1:0-10157 GCA_964515895.1 uncultured Clostridiaceae bacterium
CAGAGCAGGCTTATGACAGGAGAGAAGTCTACTATCATTGATGCTCTTACTTTTTCTAGGGTACTCGATAAGCCTTATTTTGTATCTGAATGGGATGAACCTTGGCCAAATAAGTGGAGAGCTGAATGCCCCTTATATATTGCTGCAGTAGGTTCATTCCAGGGTTGGGATGGATTTACAATACATACTTATAGATATGGAACGAATACAGATGAATTTGTTACAAGAAAAATCGGAAGAGACCTGGTAATTGGAAACTCTTATTATAGGGGTATATTTGATACATATAATGATCCTGCAAAATATGGCTTGTTCTATCATGCAGCTCTAATGATGAGAAGAGGAGATGTAAAAGAAGGCAATACTAGCGTTGGTATGAAAATAAATGATATAAGCAAAGCAGAGATAGGTATGAAATCTTACTCAGAAATGGCTGCTATTCAGTTAACAAGTGAACAACATAAGTTTGGTACAGTATTACCTCAAAGTTCCGAAGTTCAGGATATAACTATTGATTACAATGAAGAGATTATTGATAAATCAAAAGGTGAAGTGCTGTCGGATACAGGAGAGCTTTATAGAAGTTGGGAAAAACAATATGGATGGATAGACACTCCTAATACAAAAGCTGTGTATGGAAAGGTTGGGAAACAGAATGAAATCAAGTTAAATGATTTTACAATAATAGTGGAAAATGAATTTGCTACTGTTGCAATTAGTACACTTACATATGATCCGGTAAACAACTCCCAAAACATGTTATTAACAGCAGTGGGTTTGGCAGATACTGCAGATAGTAAATATAACGATGATGAAACAACTCTTATAGACCCTGGTATAGGTCCAATAGAATGTGAAGTAATAAAAGCAAAAATTTCCATTAAAACAAACAAAAGAAATCTGAAAGTATGGTCAGTGGATGCTGAAGGCTTCTTTACAGGTGTTATTCCTTCAACCTATGAAGGTGGAAATTTTCAGTTTGAAATAGGAAATGAGTTTGAGTCAATATATTACTTAATTCAGGAACAATAATATTGTACATCTAAAAAAAGAAACGAAAAATATCTCAGTTAATATTCATTTAATCGCAGCTAGTAGAAAATTTAGGGAGGTAGTATCATTTTGAATAATAGGTACTATATAGAATCAGTTGAAGATAAAATTAAAGAAATAATTTCGCGGATGTCCATTGAGGAAAAAGTATGGCAGATGGGAATGATACAAAGCACGTCATTCATGGACGATGAGGGTAATTTTTCAAGAGAAAAAGCTGATAAAATTTTCAACGGTTATAGTATTGGAGGATTTCAAGATTTAAGATTTAAACCTATAAAAAGTATCGAGTTAATAAGAAGTATACAAGATTATATAAAAGAAGAAACAAGCCCCGGCATTCCGGCGATTGTTGTTGGAGAAACCCTTCATGGTTATCTTGGCCCTCAAGCAACAATATTTCCTCAAGTGATTGGATTAGGTAGTACCTGGAATACTGAACTAGTACAGTCTGTGGCTGAGGCTGCTGCAAAAGAAGCTAGGGCTGTTGGTACTACTCTCGCGAACTCTCCTGACTTAGATCTAGCAAGAGATCCAAGATGGGGAAGGGTTGAAGAAACCTTTGGGGAAGATCCGTACCTTGTAACCAAAATGGGACTTAGTGTTATAAAAGGAATGCAAGGAGATGGTAACAGACCCTTTGATGAAATGATAATATCTTCTATTAAGCACTATGTAGCTCATGGGACACCGGAGGGTGGAGTTAATATTTCTCCTGTAAATGCTGGAGAACGTCAGTTAAGAGAGCTTTATCTCAAACCCTTTGCTGCAGCAATTAAGGAAGGTGGAGCTCTTGCTGTAATGCCTGCATATAGTGAGCTTGATGGTATACCTGTACATTCGTCAAAGTTTCTTTTAACAGATATCCTACGCGATGAACTTGGGTTTGGTGGAATAACCATTGCTGATTATGGAGCTATTCATATGCTTTATAGTTTTCATAATATTGCAAAAAACCAACAACATGCAGGTGAGCTTGCTGTCAAAGCCGGAATGGACTTTGAAGCAGGAGGCATTAGCTGCTATGGGGAAAAATTAATTGAACTTGTAAAGAAGGGCGTTGTTTTTGAAGAAATTATCGATATAGCGGTTGCAAGGATACTTAGAGTAAAATTCCTCGCAGGAATTATGGATAATCCATATGGTAATAAGGAAAAAGCTAAGAAGTATTATAAATGTGAAGCACACAAAAAACTTGCACTTGAAGCAGCAAGAGAATCAATTGTGTTATTGAAAAATAAAGATAATATTCTGCCGCTTGATAAGAATATAAAGTCAATAGCTATAATTGGTCCTAATGCTGATAGAGGAGAGCTTGGAGATTATAGTCTACCTAATAAGGATGTTATTACTTTTCTGCAAGGAATAAGAAATAAAGTTACATCTGATTGCAAAATAAATTATGCAAAGGGTTGTGGATTATGGGAGCTTGATAGAGGTGGTTTTGATGAAGCAGTTAATGCGGCAGAAAACTCTGATATTGCAATTATTGTAGTTGGTGAAACAAGCATAAAAGCCTATGGAATGGGATGGGGTAGAGAAACTGATGATGTAATACTCTGTGGGGAAGGATATGACAGGCATGATCTCTCATTACCGGGAGTGCAACAGCAGCTTATAGAAGAGGTTACAAAAACCGGTACACCCACAATAGTAGTTCTAATTAATGGACGCCCGGCTACTCTAGGATGGATTAATGATAATGCTGACGCAATATTGGAAGCTTGGTATTCGGGTCAGGAGGGTGGAACTGCAATAGCAGAGGTCTTATTTGGTGATGTTAATCCATCAGGTAAACTAACAATATCCTTCCCTAAAGAAACAGGACAAATACCTGTATATTATAACCATAAACCTTCTGCAAGAGGTTACTATAAAAAGCCGGGAACAGTTGAAAAACCGGGAAGAGATTATGTATTTCTTGACACTGAACCTCTTTATGAATTTGGCTATGGCTTAAGTTATACAGAATTTGAATACTCTGAACTACAAGTATTAAACCAAGAAGTTGTTGGCGATGAAGATATAAGAATAAGTGTTAAAGTTAAGAATACCGGTGATAGAGAAGGAAAAGAGGTAGTACAGCTATACATTAATGATGTAGTTAGTAGTGTTACTACACCTGTTAAAGAGTTGAAGGGATTCAAAAAAATTAATTTGAAACCCGGTGAAGAAAGAGAAGTTATATTTAAGGTTCCTCAATCAGATTTGACTATTATTGACAGAAATATGAAGGAAGTAATTGAACCTGGTGAGTTTAGAGTGACAGTTAGCCATTTAAAAGCAACATTTAAGATAGTTGACAAAATTATGAGATAAAATAACACCTATTAACGGTTTTATAGTAGTAAATTTTAGATATCTGAAGGGGTGATAATAAAATGGGCAAAAATGTATTATTAGTAGGTTGGTCTTCCGTAGATATTACGCCTGCAAAGAAAGTATCATTACAGGGTCAGTTTCATGAAAGAATATCTGAAGGAGTTCATGACTCCCTTTATGCTACTGCCCTTGCAATCGAATCAAGAAATGATGATGGCTCATCTTTGGATCAAGCTGTAATGATCTCATGTGACATTGTTGGAATACAGAAGATTTTGCTGGACAAACTTAGAGAAAGACTTGAAGGAAAGATTAATAGTTTAAATGTAAGTAAGATATTGATGTTTGCCACACATACTCATACAGCACCATGCGTAGTAGATGATAGCTTTGATAGACTTAACTGGACAGAATGGAAAAAGTTAAGCAAAGATGAATATATGCACCCTAATGAATATCTGGAATTCCTAGTAGAGCGTTTAGAACAAGTTGTAATTGAAGCATGGAATAACCGTAAACCTTCAAAAGTAAGTATAGAATTAGGTCATGCAGTTGTAGGTCATTGTAGAAGGACTGTATTTGATGATAGAGCAGTAATGTATGCATCACCGGATACAGCCAATTTTGTAACCCTTGAAGGTCCTTCAGATCATGGTGTGGAATTGATGTATTTTTGGGATATGAAGGATAAGCTTACAGGTGTTATTGTTAATGTAGCATGTCCTACTCAGGTAGTTGAAGGTATGAATGTTATATCGGCAGATTATTTTGGGGCTGCAAGAAGACAGATAAAGGAAAGGATATCCGAAGATATATACGTGTTGCCTCAGATAGCACCTGCAGGGGATCAGTCACCACGTGATTTAATACGCAGAGGTAAAAGTGAAAACAACATGACTAATAGCTTTGAAGGAATGGAAGAACTAGGTTCAAGAGTTGCAGATGCTGTTGTTAAAAAACTTGAAAGTGCAAGAAAAAAAGCCCAAAGTGATTTAACATTTAACCATAGTGTAGAAGATATCTATCTCCCAATAAGAAAAGTTACACAGGGTGAAGTTGAATGGGCTCAAAAGAATTATAATGAACTAATGAAAAACTACAATTCTGAAGAAGAAGTACAAGGTAGAGATTTAGTAAAGCTTGTTGATTACAGAGCAGTACTTTTAAGGGAAAAAGCCCAGGAAAAGGCATCATTTTACAAGATTGAACTTCATGCAATACGCCTTGGTGATGCTGCTTTTATAACTAACCCTTTTGAGCTTTATATAGAATATGGTCTTAGAATAAAAGCAAGAAGCAAAGCAAAACAAACCTTTGCAATTCAACTTTCTTGCGGAAGCGGAGCTTATCTTCCAACTAAGCAGGCATTAGCGGGAGGTTCTTATGGTGCTAATGTTTCAAATGGAATTGTCGGACCTGAAAGTGGAGATTTACTAGTTGAGCATTCTGTAGTAGCTGTAAATAGATTTTGGGGTGAAAAGGGTTACATAGAAATTCGACGATTTGGAGGTGAGGTTGAGTTAAAAAAATTCGCTAATATTGGAATAAGTCGCTTTAAAGATGAGTAAAAAGTATTCTAAAATAGGTATAATGGTGTAGAATTCACGACTGCACCATAAAATAAAATGATATTCAAATAACTTTCAAAGGAGGAAAGAACATGAAAAAGCGTTATGTATCAATTGTTTTGCTTGTATGTCTGTTAATAGGAGTATTTGCAGGTTGTTCAGGAGGTGATAAAGCTGCAGATAAAGGTAAAGATGACATTACAAGCAAAACTGAAAAGACCACAATTTCAGACGATCCGAGCATCAAGATGTCCGATGTACCAGGTATGACAGCCCCAGGAGTTTTGCCAATTGTGACTGAACCCACAACGTTGACCATTGGTATTCCACAGCATGTTATGGTAATGGATTATGAGGACAATTACATGACTAAACTGCTCCTAGAAGAGACCGGAATAAAGGCGGAATTCTATCTTTTCCCTGCACAAGATGCAGTCCAAAAGTTTGAAATGATGGTATCAGCTAATCAGGAGCTTCCTGACATAATTCAACTTCATTTTGCCGACGCAGCTCGTGCAAACTATGGCAAAAATGGTGTTTTTATACCACTTAACGAGTATTTTGATAAGTATGCACATTTTTACAACATAGCTCAGGTAACCAAGGACGAACATGAATTAATAAAAGCCTTTGGCACATCCCCCGATGGTAATATATATGCCTTCCCATCCTATGTTAATGGATACGGAGATATATCAATGTTTTCTTGGTTTATTAACATGCCTTGGCTTGATAAAGTAGGATACGATATTCCAACAACCACAGATGAGCTTTGTAATGTGCTAAAGGCATTCAAAGAGAAAGACCCTAATGACAATGGAAAGCCAGATGAAATCCCGCTTATAAGCTCAAGTGGCTGGAATGGTAATGTTCACTGGTTGCTAATTAATTCATTTATTCATTATAATCCTACCTATCTGTTTAATGTCGAAAACGGTAAGTTATCTGTTCCGGTTATCACAGATGAATATCGAGAGGCTCTGCTATATATTAGGAAGCTTGTTAGAGAGGATCTACTTTCTCCTCTTACATTTACTATTACGAATGCAGAACTTAAACCAATGATTAATCTTCCAGCTGAAGAAGATACTATCGTTGGTATGTGGTGTGGCTCTACAGTAACACTCCTTGATGCTGATAATACTAAAGTATTTGAGTATGAAGGGGCACCTTGTGTAAAAGGTCCTAAAGGTGTAAGCTGGTGTCCAAATAGAACACCCAATTATATTTATGCTGCTCAAATAACAAAATATTGCAAGAACCCAGAAGTTGCCTTCCGAATGTTTGACTATTGGACTGAAACAAAAAGAAGTCTAATAACTCGATATGGTGAACCGGGTGTGCACTGGTTGTATAGAGATGATGACCCAGAAACATTCGACAAGATGTTTCCATATCCAAGATACGATTTAGGTTATAAACCTATTTATGCACAAATACCTGATGTGACTACACCATGGGCTTCAGAAAATAAAGCGATTTGGAATCAGCATTTTTGTTGTTTCCTACCAACTTGTGTATATAATGGTTCTGCTTCAGATGCTTCTCCGGTTACGTACTATGGTGAAGCGCAGGAGAAAGGGCTGCCTGTTACTAATCATAGGACATATGTATCATACAAATCCTATGAAGATAAGGCGTTCAATATTCCAAAAGAAACAGTTACTAGACTTATTTATACAGAAGAGGAAGACGAGACAATTAAAGAGATTAGAAGTACAATTTATGAATATATACAAGAAAGTCTGGCTCTTTTCTGTACTGATCAACTAAGTATAGAAAAAGATTGGGATCGTTATTTGAAAGATCTAAAAGAGATGGGCCTTGATTTATACCTTGAAACAGCTCAGAAAGCATATGATAGAATGTTCAAATAATTGTAGATATCTTTTATTATCTTAAAGGGGGACGATTATTCGCCCCTTTTAAGGTAAAAACAGGAGGTATAATTTATGGATGTATCAAGAAATAAGTCAAAAAAGCAAAGCAGACTTGAAATTTTTAAAAAACGTTGGCAATTGCACTTATTTATGCTTTTACCGGTAATATATATATTGATTTTCGCTTATTACCCCATGTTTGGAGTTCAAATTGCCTTTAAAGATTTTAGGGCTGCTGAAGGTATATGGGGGAGTAAGTGGGTTGGTTTCAAACATTTTGAAACTTTTTTTAAATCATTCCAATTCAAAAGGGTTGTAACCAATACATTACGAATTTCATTTTACTCACTTGCTGCAGGTTTCCCATTACCCATAATATTTGCATTGTTTTTAAACACAGTGCGAAATTTACGGTTTAAAAAATTTGTACAAACAGTGACTTATATACCACATTTTATTTCTGTAGTTGTAATTGTTGGTATATTGGTGCAGGTTCTAAATCCTATTGTTGGTCTTTACGGAAACCTCTATCGTTTACTAAGTAGTAGTGAGGGATATCCAACTAACATAATGGCAACGCCAACTGCTTTTACTCACTTATATGTATGGTCAGGAATTTGGCAACAGCTAGGTTGGAGTTCGATTATTTACGTGGCTGCACTTTCTAATGTTGACCAAGAGCTACATGAAGCAGCAGAAATAGATGGAGCTTCCCGCTGGAAGAGGATTATACATATTGACCTACCAAGTATTTTCCCTACCATTGCAATTTTGCTAATTTTAAGAGCGGGATCCATAATGAGTGTTGGCTTTGAAAAGGTATACTTAATGCAGAACAATTTAAACTTAAAGCACTCTGAGGTTATAGCCACATATGTATATAAAGTTGGAATGTCTGCAGGTGGCGGTAACTTCTCATACGCATCAGCTATAGGGTTATTTAATTCTATTATAAATTGTACACTTTTAGTACTTGTAAACGCAATATCAGGTAGATTAAGTGAAACTAGTCTTTGGTAGGAGGAAATGAAATATGGAAAAGTTGATAATAAGAAAGATAAACGATCCAATTGAGGATAAAATACTTTATATAGTAGTCACAATTGTATTGGTGACTTTCACAATTCTTGTGATGTTTCCACTGATACATATACTTGCATCTTCTTTTTCCTCAGGTAGAGCAGTTTCATCGGGGCGCGTCGTTATTTGGCCTGTTGAACCAACCATTGAAGGTTACAAAGCAGTGTTTAAGCATAGAAATATAATATCCGGTTACAGAAATACCATTTTTTATACACTGGTTGGAACATTAATTAATGTTACTATGACATTAATTGCTGCATATCCTTTATCAAGGAAAGATATGCAATTTAAAAAATTCTATATATTCTTGTTTGTTTTTACAATGTATTTTGGTGGTGGCCTTATACCTACTTATATACTAATGACACAGATAAAGTTTGTTAACACAGTTTGGGCAATGATAATTCCCGGAGCATTGAGTGTTTACAATATGATAGTTACTCGTACATTTATAATGTCAAATATTCCACAGGAACTACTAGAATCTGCTCAAATTGATGGGTGTTCAGATGCGAGATATTTTTTTACGATAGTTTTACCGCTGTCAAAGGCAATTATTGCAGTTATAACTCTATTTTATGCAGTTGGTCATTGGAACGCTTACTTTAACGCATTAATTTACTTAAATGACCCTAAATTATATCCTTTACAGTTAATCCTCCGCACAATTTTAGTTGCAAATCGAGTCGATTTAAGTGATATTCAGGATCCGGAGCTTATTGCTGCTAAAGAAGGTTTGGCCGATCTTTTGAAATATTCTCTCATTGTAATATCTACAGCACCTATTCTCGCTTTATATCCATTTGTGCAAAAATATTTTATCAAAGGTGTGATGGTTGGGTCGATAAAAGGTTAGGTAGCAGTAGTGTAAATATTACAAAATTAGAAAAATTAATGTCAATTTAGGATTAAAGATTACGATGAGAAAAATATCACAATTTGAATATATAGATAAATTCGCAATATTTTAAAAATCAGTTGACGTTTTGAAAGGATATGTAAATTATGGATAACAGCATAAAACTTGATTTTTTATCACAAGAAGATTTAATTGAAGCAGGTTGCTTCGACTTAGATATGGCTATTTCAATTGCAAAGAAGGCTCTATGTGATTATCAGCAAGGCAAGTTTCTTTTCCCTGAAAAAATAGTGCAAATTTTTGATGAAGAGACGCAAAGCAGGATAAACTGTTTGCCTGCTACACTGCTTGATGACAAAATATGTGGAATGAAATGGGTATCAGTGTTTCCTCAAAATCCGTTAAAGTTTAGAAAACAGAATCTCTCAGCAATAATTTTGCTTTCTGAAATTGAAACAGGTTTCCCTATAGCTATAATGGAGGGTACATTATGTTCAAATATGAGAGTAGGAGCAATAGGAGCTATAGCTGCTGAATATCTTGCAAGGCAAGATTCTGAAACTATAGGATTTATTGGTGCAGGTGAGCAAGCCAAAATGCATCTATTAGCAATGAAGCTAGTTAGGCCGAAATTGAAAAAATGCATGGTAGCTGCAAAATTTGAATTTGAAGAAAAAAAGTTTGTAGATGAAATGAGTAAAATACTACAGGATATAGAGTTCGTAAAATGTAATACTAAATTAGCAGATGCTATAATAGATTCAGATATAATAGTAACAGCAACTAGTGTACAGGCCCCACTTTTAAAGGCGGAATGGATAAAAGAAGGAACTTTCTACAGTCATATTGGTGGTTGGGAGGATGAATATGCTGTTGCAAAAAAAGCTTCAAAAATTGTCTGTGATGAATGGAATACTGTAAAACATAGAAGTCAGACGATAAGTAGAATGTATAAAAGTAAAGAATTAAGTGATGAAGATATTTATACAGATCTTCATGAGTTGGTTATGGGTACGAAACAAGGGCGTGAAAACGATAAGGAATTTATCTACTTTAATGCTGTAGGATTATCTTATGTAGATATTAACATTGCATATGAAATGTACAAAATTGCATTAAGCAAAGAGTATGGCACTCAACTATATATGCAAAAAAATAAGATTTTTGACAGAAGTGGTTTATTGAAGCATATCAAAATAATTAGATAACAAGAACCGCAATAAATTAAGAGTTCATAATTATAGATTTGATTTATAAACATCTTTATTATGTGGGAGGAGAATAGAATGAAAAAACAAACTATAAAATGTGGTTGGGGTAAAACGGATATTACACCTACTCAAAAAACACCTTTAAGGGGTCAGTTTTATCAGCGCATACCAACTCATACAA
>CAZEYH010000061.1:0-10130 GCA_964515895.1 uncultured Clostridiaceae bacterium
CTTTGGGATATGAAAAGATTCTTTTGCTTCAAAACGACTTGAACCTTGAGCGTTCACGCGTTATATCCACGTATGTATACGAAATAGGTCTTGTAGGTGGACAGTTTAGTTATTCTACAGCGATAAATCTATTTAATAATGTTGTAAATTTGCTAATTTTAAACTTCGTTAATGCAATATCAAGAAAAGTATCGGAGGTGAGCTTATGGTAAAGTTAAATACCATTTATCGTACTCGTAGTGATATAATTTTTTATATATGTAACATACTTTTTATGATACTTTTCATGATTATAATGATATATCCAATGTACTTTTCAATAATTGCATCTTTTTCAGATATAAATGAAGTCGGGGCAGGAAACGTATATATTATACCCCGCGGTTTTACATTAGATGCATATAAAAATGTATTTATAAACGATCAAATTTGGGTAGGATATAGAAATACCATATTTTATACTGTCTGTGGTATGCTTTATAGTCTTGCTATAATGATTCCGGTAGCATATTCATTGAGTAAAAAAGAACTTTTCGGGAGAAATATCGTTACATGGTATTTCTTAGTAACTATGTATTTCAGCGGTGGTATGGTTCCGACATACATACTTATCAAATCACTTGGATTGCTTAATACGCCGTGGGTAATGATTGTAGGTTCATTGTCAGTGTATAATATGATTGTAACGCGTACATACTTCTCAAAGTCGATTCCAGAAGAAATATACCAGTCTGCACGTATTGATGGTGCAAATGAACTTCGATGCTTTTTCGGAATTGCATTGCCGCTTTCAGCACCAATAATAGCTGTTATGGCTCTATATTTTGCAGTAAGTATTTGGAATTCGTACTTTGGTGCGTTGATATATATTACAGAAAAAAAATTGTATCCGCTACAGCTTGTGTTAAGAAATATACTTATACTTAATCAGACTATGTTAACTGATCCGGAATATTTTTCGAGTCTTTCAGTTGACGAACAAAATTTGCTTATTAAAAAAGCGCATTTAGCGCAAAGTATGAAATATTCAGTAATATTCATAGCAAGTGCTCCCCTTCTTATGGCATATCCGTTTGTGCAAAAGCATTTTATTAAGGGTATCATGATAGGAGCATTAAAGGCATAAAATGAAGCTTTCAGTATAACATATAAATTTTGACTGGATTTATATTGTTTACTGTTTGTGTATAAAATAATTAAGGAGAGTGTTAATATTGAAGATTAAAAGAGTTATAATTTTTGTCTTGGTTGTATTAATGATTTTATCGCTACTTGCATGTACTCAAACAAGTACATCAAAGGATAGCTCGTCTTCAGGTACCCAGGCAATAAGTTCAGTTGCAATGGCTGACGGTGAATATGTTGATGGATTTTATCGCTACCATGATACAGTAACGATAAATGCTGTTGCTCAATATTTTCCAGAATATCGCGTTGATGATCCACAGGAAAATTGGTTATACAAATGGGCGTTAGACAAAATGAACATAAAATTTATTGTTGAGGGTGTACCAAATCATTCTATACAAGAACGTAATACACTCATGTTTGCATCAGGAGATTTGCCAGAGTGCCTTATAAGTTGGCCTTTAAATAATCTAGCAGATCAGATGAAATACGGTGATGAAGAAGGACAGCTTATACCAATAAGCGACTATATTTCACCTAAATTGACGCCAAATCTTTATAGAGTTATGCAAGAGGTTGATGAAATCGAATCACGTTTTCCAACTTTGAAGGGTAATATCTATATGTTTCCACAGCCACTTCAAAACCCAAAGTATAAAACAAATATGGCATATCCAGGACTTTGGTACAATACAAAATGGTTTGATGCTATAGGATATGAAAACCCACCCCAAACTCTTGATGAGTTTTTGGAAGCTCTTAGGCTGATTAAGAAGGATGACCCTGGAAAGCTTGGGAAAAATCTTGTACCTCTGGGTGGTTCATTCAATACAAATAATTTTAATTTCATGACATTTCTTATGAATTCATTTGGATTTGGACTTACTTATTATGAGCAAATGGAAGCCATGCGTGGTGGTGATTATACAGAAGGTGAGCTTGTCATTGTCCCGTATGATGACGCATATTTCGAATATTTAAAATATATGAATACGCTTTATTCAGAAGGGCTTATTGACCAAGATTTCTATTCGCTAGATTTTGCACAAACAAATGCTAAAATATCAAGTGGATATTGTGGTGTTTTAGCCAGCTGGAATATGTACTCAATATTAGATAATTGGGACGAGTGGAAACTGCTTGAGCCTCTGACATCTGAATGGAATGATACAAAGAGAACATGGCACGTAGGACTTGTTGATAACGGTTATTATATGTTCTTGACATCTAAATGTAAAAACCCAGAAGCAATTATGAGATTTATGGATGTTGCATATGATAAGGAGTATGGTTATCTCTTCTTTCATGGTCCAAAGAAGGGTGTAGATGACACATATGGAATGTTTGAGGGATGGCATTATGCAGAAAATGGTGTCACCGTATTATATACTGATGTTGAGAGTGGTAAATATGCAAATAAAGCTGAGTATGTTCAGAATGTCGGACCGTTTGGTATGACTGGAAATGTTTTTGACAGAAGAACAGATGGCTCGGAGGTTGCACTGTACAGCAATGAAAATCCCGATGGTTACACAAAACTTCAGACAATAGAACATTGGTCAAAATATCTGACAACAAAGTATCCCGGTGCTCTGTTTGAAACTGAAGTTTCTGAAAAGTTATCAGATATTTCAATGGTTGTTGGAGATTATGTTAAAACAGAAACTGCAAAATTCATAACTGGCGCGCGTCCCATAACATTAGAAGAATTTGAGAAGTATCGTGCTGATCTCGATTCGATGGGTATACAGGAATATATAAGAACTCAGAAAGAGGCTTTTGAAAAGCAGTACAGATAAACACATGTTACAGAATGTTGGGGAGGGTGTTAGAATCCCCCCCCGACCTTTTCATTTCTAATAAGAAAAAATTGGAGTATAATGATATTATGGTTAGAAATACTGGTAAAACAAAGAGTCTATACATTAACTGCTAGTTTATGAAAATTTTAGAATATAGTATAAAGCAATTAGCAGATTATAAAATGAAGTGAAGGAAAATTACTGTAAGGAAAAGGAAAAACAACTAATATGTTTGTATAGAAGATTTATTCTGCTAAATATAAGTAATAAAGAAAAAAGGTAACACCTTAAATTTTGGGGTAAACATTTTGATAAGAAAATGAGAAACAGAAAAGGAACTAATTATTATTTGAGTTATTAAAAAATCATGAACAATTTGAAAAACTATTTATGCTAATATAAAGTATCTTAAGGGAGTATATATTATGCTATTACATAAGCGTCCGATAAAGCCAAGTATTGTAATAAAATATGTTACCTCATATTTTGGTGTTATTATATTGACATGCGCATTTGTTGGGTTGATTCTGTATTCTAAGTCAGTAGAAGAGTTTTCAAACGCGAATGAGAAGATTACATTGGAAAAACTTTCGGTGTTTGCTAGTGACATGGAGAATCAGCAAAAAGCAATGGCTGAAGTTTCGTATATGCTGTGTACTGAGATTTACTATAAAAAATTCTACATAAAACGAAATAAGTATTACGAAGTTCATTTATTTGAGAATTTTCAAAAGTATAAAAACAATACACAAATAAGCCTAGATTATTTTTTTATGTATCACGGTGATGAATGGGTATACAAAACAAACTTTGCTAAAAATACATTTGATGTTTTTTGTAAATGCTTCAATATAACTTCTCCACAAGATAAGCTATATGAAAGGTTGAATACTGTTGACGAATTTACAATTATACCATGCATATCGGAAGAATCAGAGCTTTTAATTTTTGCATGGCCCGTATATACATCAGGTAAGTTTGATTTAAGTAGTTTGGCGACGTTAGGTTTTTTTGTAAGCGGTGATAAGCTGTACAGCCGCTTTTTATCACTTGTTGGTGATATTCCGGGAGATATATTTATATTTCACAATGGTGTGTTGTTGACAACGCTTAAACCGAGTAGTAATTCTGCTCCTGATATTTCGAAGATAAATATCCATAATGGTGTTGCAATATTTGAAACAGAGAATGGTATCAAAAGGTTTATTTGTGATTCGCCAAGCGGTGAGTACAGAATCGTACTTGATGCTCCATCAAGCAATCTGTTTGTAAAATTTGATATAGTTTCTACTTCAAGCATGCTCTATATATTTATTGTTATCTTTTTGATGTTGTCTATCTCTGCTTACGTTGGATACAGCAATTATAAGCCGATAAAAAAGCTGAAACAAAATATAAAAAAGAAAGCAAAAAATTTAAATAGTAACATTGTAGGCGGAAACGAGCTCGAATTTATCGAACAGGTTTTTGATGATATCCTCCATGATAAAGAAGTTGTTGAACACAATATGCAGTACCAATATGAATTGCTAAAAAAACAAATTTTGAGATTGCTTATTAGTGGAGATAACCGTTATGCTAAGCTTGTATCAAAATCATTTATGGGGATAAGGTTACCAGGACCGTTTTACGGTGTTATAGCAATTGAATTTGCTTCAGAAAATCTGACAATCGAACAAGAAAACGAGTTCGCATTCCTTTTTGAGGAACTGTCTGGTGAGAATATGTTTTTTTATTTTACCGGAACACAACGTGATAACTACTACGCTGTAATAATAAGCCTTCTGGACGATGGCTTATTTGATGATGCGTGTGAATATGTGATAGCCTTACTTGATGAAAAATGTTTATACCGTATTGGTGTTTCCTCACTGTGTACAGATATTAAAAATCTGAATGAAACATACTTAACAGCCGTTGCTAATTGTACCAAAAATGAAAAATCAATCATTTCTGAAAATGTCAGTTCCCTGATATATGATGAAGCAGTTGTAAACAAGATGTTTACTGCGATCAAAGCAGGGGCTTACGATGAAGCGGAATATCTAATTGATCATATAGTATATAGAATTCACGAATGCTATAATTCGTTCTTGGTGGAAAAGTATATATATTATAATATAATATACAGATTGAACAGTTATGCAAACAGGGTAGGTATAGTAATACGTCACGATTTGCTAATTAATGTACTAGCGGCTGATAATCTCACAAAATTCGTTTCAGAATTTAAGCTTCTTGTTTATAATATGTGTGAAATTTGTGCCAATGTTGATGGAATAGAAGAAAAAAGCATTCAACAAGAGCCTAAGAATGATTACCTTGAGATTATAGAATATATGAATAAAAACTACAACAACTATAATTTGACTCTGGGTTCTCTTGCCGCACACTTTGGGCTTAGTAATAAGCATACGAGCAGATTAATCAAAGAATTAACCGGTAAAACATACCAGGACTATTTGACACTAACACGCATATCAAAAGCACAGGAGCTACTAATTACAAATAATTACACAGTTACAGAGGTATGTCAAATGGTAGGCTATATGCATCTTTCTCACTTTATCAGGACCTTCAAACGAATAACTGGTGTTACACCTTCAAATTATCAAAAGGAAGAATAGAGGAGTGTTTTATATGAATAATAGAGAACTGAATAATTTTGTCGACATAAAAGTATGTGACACACATTTTCATTTAAGTTTTCAGCATCCAATAAAAACTACAATAGGTATTTTTAAGGATATCAGAAAATATTTCGATTATGACAGAATCGTTCTGTTAGCCTTGAATGAGTCTACATCAAAAGGTTGCGATCCTACAAATAGTATTAAAGCGTTATACTGCAAACATTGTATGTCACCGTATACATATGCTTTTGGAAGTCTTTTTCACTATCATGATGAACGTGATACATCTGATAGTTATCTCAAACAGGCAAGGGAAATGTGGGAAATGGGTTTCGATGGAGTAAAAATGCTGGAAGGCAAGCCAGGACTGCGTAAAAAACTTGGTAAACCTCTTGATGATCCTATTTTTGATGCATTCTATAGTTATCTTGAAGAAAATTCAATTCCGTTGACAATGCATGTAGCTGATCCTATATCAGCATGGGATATTAACAAAGTTACTGAATATGCGTTAAAAGTAGGATGGTACTATGGCGACGGAACATTTCCAACAAAGGAACAGCTTCATAGTGAAGTAGACGGAATTTTAACTAAATTTCCGAAATTAAGGCTGAATCTTGCACACTTCTATTGTATGGGGGAACAGCTTGAGCGTGCAGATGCATTTTTAGATAAATGGGAAAACGTATCATTCGATTTAACAGCAAATAGCCAAATATATAAATACGCATCACTAAAGCCAAAAAAGTGGTATGACTTCTTTGTAAAGCATCAAAATAGGCTATTGTTTGGAACAGACACATATAATATACCTTACAAATATGAAGAGCTTGAACAAAATGTAGGATACAGGACAAATCTTCTGCGTACATTCCTAGAAAAACACGAACCTTTTGAGTATCCTAACTTTGAAAATAAAATTATACCCTTAGGTTTGGAACACAGTGTACTGGAGAATATCTATAATAATAACTGCACACGTTTTCTTGGTGCAAAGCCCCGCGAAATAGATTGCAACATGGCGATAGAAGAATGTCGGAGGTTACTCCATGCTTTTGAATGTGGCGAATTAAAGGTCACGAAAGAAAGTGATATACCGCTTGTATTAGAAAATCTTAAGATCATGATTGGAGATAGCTTTGCTTTATCTTAATAACAGGGGCAATCATCGTAGATCTTTTGTGTGCTGTTTATAAAAGTATTTTAAAGAGTTAATGGAGGAATACGAAATGAATGACAAGAAAATTGGTATAGGAATTATCGGATTGGGCGGTAGAGGTGTATATTTTGCCGGTAAGGTATTTTCAAAATACAATGACTGTAAGATAGTTGGACTTCATGATATATCTCAATTTAAAATTAATGCAGCAAGAAATGTACTAGGAGATATACCGGGTACTACATCAATAGATGAATTTTTAGCAATGCCTGAATTAGACGCTGTAATTATTTGTAGTCCTGACCATGCTCATGCAGAGAATTGTTTGAAGGTATTATCAGCAAAAAAGCATGTATATCTTGAAAAACCAATGGCCCAAAAAATTGATGACTGTGATAAAATGATAGATGCTTGGGTTGGAACAAATGTTGTATTTATGGTAGGTCTTGAGTTACGTTATTGTTCTTTGATGCAAGATATGAAAAAAATTATAGGATCTGGGGAAATTGGTGACATAAAAATAGGGACAGTAATAGATAATGTTTCTGTAGGAGGAGACTACTACTATCATGGAAAACGGAGGCGTAAAGAATATATTAAAAGCCTTATCCTTGAGAAAGGGACTCATTCACTTGATCTTGCAAACTGGCTTATAAATTCATCTCCCAGGAAGGTTTATTGTTCAGGCGGATTGGATGTTTTTGGCGGAAACGAGTCTAATGATAAAAGATGTAGAGACTGTGAAAAGAAAAACAAATGTCCGTATTTCATTAATTACAAAGGATTCCAGATGGATTATGATGCTATAGTTCAAAAAGATGACCTATGTGTTTATGCAGAGGAATGTGATGTAGACGATAACAGTCTTGTGATTATAGATTATGATAGCGGTGCAAGAATATGCTATATGGAATGTCATTTTACTCCTGAATATTCGAGAGAATTTATGTTTGTAGGCACTAAAGGGAAAATATCTGGATTTTATAACAATGAACAAGAATTTAAGATAAAAGTTTGGAAAAGACATACAAGAAAAATTGACATATACCTTCCTGAAAAAAGAATTGGTGGGCATGGTGGTGGTGATGAAGGAATTGCCAGAGACTTCATTGAAAGAGTTAAAGCTGGCAAACCCGCAATGCCTGGAATATTAGGTGCAAGAGATAGTGCTGCAATTGCTATAGCTGCTGCAGAATCAGCTGAAACAGGAATACCTGTTTTGATACCTGAGAAAAAGATGCCTATAGATTAAGGAAGGTAATAAAAAGAAAAACATTGAAATCATACAGCAAAAGTACACCTTTGAGCAAAATAAAAATTAGATTATATATAGAGAGGACTGGATTAAAATGGAGCACTCTACAATTCCGGCATTTAGTAACGTAATGAAGTCTCTTAATATAAGTGAAAATGTAGATATTCTTCAGAAGTATTGGGAACTTTCACAAACTGTATTTTCTATTGAAAATATCAATTTTTTAAAAAAAGATTATATCATTGAAGTCAACAAAATTCTTCAGCTACCTAATGAAGCCTTAAAAGCATTTTTTGACGTGCAAACATTAATAAAAAACAGTCCAGATTTGGCAAGATTCATATGGCACTGCCATTATTTGCTGTTCTACACTGCTGACTATCCAGATGACAATATCCTAAAATGGCCATCATTAAAAACTTCTATGGGTAATCAAGCGGGAATGTTTGCAGCTATTCTGTGTGTCTCAGGAATACCTACGGCTATTCAATGTCATAAAGAAAAGAATATTCCATACGAAATAACTATAGACACCTTAAGTGATATTAAACACAGGATGAAGTACTATTATGATCGGAATGGCACATGGGGTTTGGAGCCATTAAGGTGGTTCATGCTACATATTCGGGGTAAACTCTATAAACTTTCACGACTTCAGTTTGTGCTTAACAGTATTAACGACAATGAAAAAGTTTTCAGGAACATTCTAAATAAAATGGTCGTTGTCATTTCTGAAGCAGGTGTAAAATACCGAAGTGATGGACAAATTGATGGTACGAATGATGTATATGATAACGAGGGTTCATGGATATCCAATCTAACTATAGATGGTAAATACATTACAGGAAGTGTTATCAATCCTAACGGGTATGCTATGAAACAGGTGATAAAATTAAATAGCACAAAGTGGAGGCAAGTAGTTAACAAAGGTGATGCCGTTCTGCAAATACATATTCCGGTGGGAGGTAAAATGGACTTTGAAGAATGTGGCAATGCTTTTTATAAGGCTATGGATTTTTTCCCTAAGTTCTTTCCAGAAAAACCTTTTATAGGTTTTCATTGTAATTCTTGGCTATTAGATTCACAGTTTGAAAATATGCTTTCACCCGATTCAAATATTGTAAAGTTCCTAAAAGAGTTTTATCTTTTACCTTTTTTGTCAAACGATAGCTATGCGATGAAAGTCATTTTTCAAGGCAAACCCTCTGATTTCAAAGTGGCTCCTAGGAATACTCAGTTACAAAGAGCTGTAGCTGAGCATTACCTGTCAGGAAAACATCTTCGCAGAATGAAAGGATTTATACTGAAAGATGATCTTGATTGGGGAAAACAGGCATACCGGCAAAATTATAATAATTATCTTTATGATTATTTGTTTAGATAGGAATCACTATGACGTTCTACTTAAAATATCCATAATAGGTTAGGCAAGTAATAAGGAATGTTTATGTTAAAACAGAGGCAAAAAGATTCTAAAAATGCTTAATAGCATAAAAAAAGATAAAAGATAGAAAGAATAAGAGAGTTAATGTATGAATATGGTGGTAAGGAAGATTAAGGTCAAGAAACTGCAGGTATTGGAGACATATTTAATGAACAATAAGGAAGGATTAAGGCTTTATAAAAAGAAAGTAAAAAATTGAATTACAGAGCCTCCTGAGGAACAATATTACAGGAATATGGGGATGTCAAGCATTTTTGAAAATGTCCTGAAAAAATTAAAACATTAGCACCAGTCTTTTAGTGCTTTTTTTAAGTGATAAATGCAAATAATCTCCTAAATACTGGGGTTTACAGATGTTTTAGTTACCGTATAACTAAAGTGTAAATCAAGACCTTTTGCGGCATAAACAGTTCCCCTCCCGGCACACCGGGCCCCTCTCATTTATTCCACAGTGCCTTGATTTACACTTTCCGCCATGCTACCAAATGGTTGCCGGGGATGAAGGGAAGAGAACTGTAGGCACAAAGAAGCAATTTTTTCTGTTGATTTATACCTCTTATATGTGTTAGAATATTGCAGTAAGGCCTATTATTATTTTATTAGATAATATTTTTTTGCATGGAGAAGTAGCGAAGAGGCTGTAACGCGCCGCACTCGAAATGCGGTTGTCCGCAAGGGCACGTGGGTTCGAATCCCACCTTCTCCGCCA
>CAZEYH010000062.1:0-10041 GCA_964515895.1 uncultured Clostridiaceae bacterium
ATCTACATCGTTTTCAAATCCTGTGACATCATCACCTTGCCAACAATGAATAGACACCTGTATGTCATCAATTTTCTTCAATATATCTTCTGTATCAATACCATATAAAGCATAAGCATCTTTTGCATATTCATAAACTTCGTTTACATTTTCGCTTGTTTTTGAACATTTTTTGTAATCCTGCATCATAATGCCTCCCTCACATATGTTTTATATTTTATAGTACCATTTATTCATCTATTATAAATACCGTTATAAATACCGTTAAGGTTATAAGTACAATAAACATTATGATTGCTCCCCAAAAAGTCGTTTTACGACTTTTTACTGCAGGATTGCCTGCATTGAGTTGCAATTTCATTGCAACCTGGTGCAATCTAATATGGTTATCCAGCCTTCTTACGAAGGCTGATGAAACTCAATATGCCTAAAGTTTCATCAGAAAGTTATTTCATGACTTTCTGGGTGATAATCATATTATAACATATTTTGATAGAAGCAATATTTATATTTCAAATAAAATATCGTTTTACTTCAATAACTTAGATTTTTATACAAAAGATAATGTACCATTAAATCTCTTAATCTAAATCTAATAATGGTATTATTCCCAGAGTACTTAATTCTAAATATTTCTCAATATCTTCTGAAGTATTTATAGTGTCGTCCAGATATTCAAGTAGGAATATTATGCCAATTGCTCCAATTGAACCGGAAAATAAAGCAACAATAATATTAATAACTAGATTTGGTTTGATAGGTTTTTCAGGTATAAGTGCCTCATCAACAATACTGACATTTTCTACACTCATAATGCTTTTTACTTTACTTATGAATACTTCTCCAACCTTGTTGGCAATATCTCGAGCCCTTTTAGGATCCGTATCTTGTACTTTGATTTCAAAAATCCGTGTATCATTTTTAGGATTTACATTTATTCTTTCTGCTAATGTTTTGTTATCCATATCTGTTAACATAAGTTCATTTATAACCTGTCCTGTAACAATGCGGCTTTTTACCAGCTCCCTGTACTCTTTAGCCAAATACTGACCTGCAATTAGTTCATTGTATGCAATAGCAAGATTTCTGTCTAAATTCTTGTTAATAACATAAAGTGTGATATTTGCTTCGTAAACCGGTTTGAGTACAAAGATAGTAATACAAGCAGACAGCCCTGATATAAAAAGGGGAATTATTAGGGCTATCCACCATCTTTTAAGTATTATTCGAAAATATTCTTTTAACTCCATGTTTTCATCCTCAATTATAATTATTATTTATAGGTATCATATTTTGTAGGCAATTTATTACAACACTTCTATTGCTATTATCATTTTGGTTGACTATCTTTTTTAAATTCCTTATATTTTTCTGTAGTTGTTGAAAATCAATATGTTTAGGAGGAATTACAAATATCTTTCTATTATTTGTAAACTGAAGCCCTTTTTGATCCCAAAGTATCTCTTCATGGAGCTTTTCCCCGGGTCTTAGACCTATAAATTTAATTTCAATATCTTTATCAGGTACATATCCGGATAATTCAATAAGATTCCTTGCTAGATCATATATCTTTATGGGCTTCCCCATATCCAGTATAAATATTTCTCCCCCTTGAGCCATAGCTCCCACCTGAATTACAAGCTGAACCGCTTCATATATTGTCATGAAATATCTTGTTGCATCAGGGTGTGTTACTGTAACCGGACCACCTTCTTCAATCTGTTTAATAAATAAAGGGATAACACTTCCACTGCTTCCTAATATATTTCCAAACCTTACTGCTGTAAATTTCGTTATATTTGAAATACTATTGTAGGATTGAATTACTGTTTCCGCAATACGCTTTGTTATACCCATTACATTACTTGGATTTACTGCCTTATCAGTAGAAATCATAATAAGCATTTTGGTATTATATTTATTTGCACACTCTGCCACATTGTGAGTTCCAAAGATATTGTTTTTTACTGCCTCGCTAGGATTTTCCTCCATAAGAGGAACATGTTTGTGTGCCGCTGTATGGAAAACTATATCAGGTTTATATTTTTTAAATATTTCATCTATTCTTCTTATTTCTCTTATATTAGCTATAAGAGTAATAAGATTTAAGTTTGGCCACTTCCGCAGTATTTCGATTTGAATGTTATAAGCATTATTCTCATAATTATCCAGTATAATCAAAGTTTTAGGATTAAAGGGTGCTATTTGCCTACAGAGTTCTGAACCAATAGACCCTCCGCCACCAGTGACCATAATTATTTGATCTTCTAAATATGAATCAACATCTTCTATATTATAATGGAACGTTTCCCTTCCTAACAATTCTGCCAGATTAATATCCCGTGTACGGTGGATAGATAATACTTCTTGCATGTTGTTTCTTTTACCACCTTTCCAAAGAAAATCACTAACCTTACAATTTAAAATTGAAGTAGATTTTCTCTTGTTCACTATTTAGTCAATAATGGTTTTATGAACTTTTATGCTTTTTAAGCCAAGAGATCCATTTGCTAGACAAAAATCCGGGTTCATCTCTCTTGTAGTAATAATTGTAATTACAATAATACCTATAATTCCTTTTTTTTACTTTGTTCAACACAACTCCAAGAATTCTAGCATTTGCTTTTTCCAATTGCTCCTTAACTATCACTCCCATTTTATAATCAACAGAACCCGGTTTAATAACCAAAAGCGTTCCATCTGTTTTTGAAGCTATAATAGCACTATCAATAACACTTCCCAATGGAGGTGTATCAAAAATCACCATATCATACTGATCTTCAGCTTTCAGAAGAAATTCATCAAAACTTACTGAATTTAGGAGTTCTACCGGATTAGGCGGTTTGTCTCCTGCCGGCATAAAGTTCAAGCCTTCAACATCAGTGCAATAAATTCCATTTTTAAAATCAATCTGCTCTGATACTAAATTAGTAAGCCCAGGGGAATCATCGTTACCGAGATATTTCCCAAGTGAAGGTTTACGCAAGTCTGCATCTACAAGTAAGACTTTTAGTCCAATTTTTGTCATGGATAAGGCCAGATTGAAAGCAGTGGTAGTTTTGCCCTCTCCCTGCATACAACTGGTTATAACTAATGACTTGATTTTTTTATCAAATCCACAAAATTGTATATTAGACCGTAAAACATTATAAGCTTCTTCTGCTGCTGTACATAAAATACCTCCAGCTTTATATGCTCTTTTTAACATATTTCAACCCCCGGTAGCTATTATTGCCATCTAATATAATATTTATGTCAAACTCTTTCTAAAGGTTCCTAAACTTCAACTATTCATTACCTATTCTTTATCTATTCTTGTCTTATTCTAATTCTAGTTCTATTCCGGTTATATTCTAGGTTTATTCTAGTATTTATTCTAGTATTTATCTATTATTTATCTATTATTTTTTAATTGATTTTTCTCATGTGTATCAAGTTTTATTTTATATAAATTCTCTTTTCGAAGCACTACCTTAATAGTGAGGAGTAAAATCTTCAAATCAAGTTTCAAACTCCAGTGATCAATATAGTAAACATCCAATTTTATTTTTTCATCCCATGAAAGAGCATTTCTTCCATTCACCTGTGCCCATCCGGTTAGACCCGGTTTGAATTCAAGCCTTCTTAGTTGAAATGAATTATATTTTTCTACTTGATACAACAATGTGGGCCTTGGACCTATAAAACTCATGTCTCCTTTGAGAATATTAATTAACTGGGGCAATTCATCAATGCTCCACTCCCTAATCACTTTACCAACTCGTGTTATCTTTTGACTATTGTTTTCCAACTCAAATGTATTTGTTTGCTCATCCCGATCTACCATAGTACGAAATTTATATATCTTGAAGAGTTTTTTATCTTTGCCAACTCTATTTTGGATAAAAAATATAGGTCCTTTAGAATCTAACCTAATACATATTGAAATAATAATAAACACGGGAAACAGTAATAATAGAGATACTGCTGCAACACACCGGTCAAATATTTCCTTTATCAATTTACTTATAATAAGACCATTTTTATTAACATGCTTTAGTTTATTTTTAATCATATATCATTCCAACCTTATGCCCTATATGCTGGAAAATATCCATCTCTCGGTTTCCATTCTATCCCTTCTTGCTTGCATATAGCTTTCTTGTTCTCTACCAGCAAATGATATAGTTCCTCTTTTATAATACGCGTACCAATATAAAATGGTACAATACCAGAAGGTGCAAAAGCTTTTTTATATCTAAAGATATTATCATTAGAACCATGCCCCCCACCAAATACCACATACCTTAAACCCCTTCTCTTTGCCCAAAGTATTATTTCATAATCAAGGTAACTATTAGGACTCATATTTAAAAAATCTCCATATGTTCCACCAAGGAATAAATATGCAGAACGGCTTGATAGAAGAACTAATGTTGATGAAAGTGGCTGTCCATTAAGAGTAGCATAAAAATATGCTAAATGTCCTGCAAGACCTTTATTGATTTGTTCGAAAAAAGTTTTCGGAAAGTAATACCAACTATCTGCTCCTCGTCTATTCATGGTACTATAATAAATTTCAAGGAAATGATTTAGATCTTTTCCTGTAAAATCTTCTTCTATCTTAATTTCATTTCTTATAGCTTTTCTAATATTGTTTCGTAATTGTTTTTTAATATCAAGCCACAGTTCTTCCTCATCCATATTTAGCTTTCTTACTATATTGTCAAATTTATATTCTTTGTTTCCGGGGTAAGTAAGTAGTTCATCCTTAAAAAGTGAAAACCTGATAAATTCCGATACAATACCGGTTTTCATAGCCCATCGGTCAAACTTTTCCCAAAACTCCAAAGCGAGTGTTTTTGGATTTTTGGCTCTCCACTTATACGGTCCCCCATAACCATAGGGCGTAGTAATATCATAAATAGCATGAGATATATTTTTACAATATATCTCTCTTTTCAGATCTCTTATAATAAAGGGATACAAAACACTACCGTATTGTGTGTTTAAGCTAGCACACATTGGCTTACTGTTTTCATCACAAAACAACTTAACATAACCGGGATGTGCTTGAATTTCTCTTTCCGGCCATGACAACCAAATATCTATCCACTTATTTGAATCTTCTGAAATGCTGGCATCCAGTATTTCAAAACCCTCAAAATACAAAACTGCTTACCCCCTTAACTATATATAACAATAAAATATATGTATATCGGGATATGTTTAGAACAATATTGGATGACATTTCATTTTGAGGGCATACATTTTTGTCATATTTTTGCACCCTGGTGTGCTGAGTGCATTAGGTACAGTTCCTGTTGCATCCCGGTCTCCTGCTAGGGTTCACCGATGCATCAAAATAGCATAAGCTCGAGTACAAATAACATAAAATATATCTGTCGCATAAACTGGAAATATAAAGTAGGTGCAGTAGGTGTATTGGGAAAGGCGGATACATTGGGGACGATTCCTGTGGTATCGGAGAATGCACTAGGGACGATTCCTGTTGCAACAGAAAATAATATGAGTTGTAACATCGGTTGGAAATTAGTACCTATTATGATAGCATTAACACAAATACGAAATACAATATGGGAGAGATATTTTATGCAAAAGTATGTACGCTGTAAGCTTAATTCGGTGCAATTAGCCGTTTTAGCGGCTTTAATAATGCTTATAGGTGACTTTATTGCCTTCATCGCTGCAGTATTAGCATTACAGGAACAACAAAATAATGATAATGGGAATAGTAGCTGTGAGCTACATCAGGAAATCCAACAGTTACAAAACCAATTGGATTGCATAAAACAAAAAATAAGATAAGACCATTTCTTATTTTTATAGAATTATGCAAAAAATAAATAATATTTATACTTTTAACCTTTTATTTATCCCATTAAAAATTTCAGGAGCATATTTTGCTCTTCTACCCGGGCACCTTTCTCTGGGACAAAGCATACAGTTTTCATATGTGGTTTCCGTAGGAAATTTAAGCCCCGACATTGATTTTATGGGAACCATTAGGAAGCTATCAGTTAATTGAACGCCTACATCCTTAACCCTATCTCCCATTAAAGAAAATAGTTTCTTTTGTTCAGTTATAGGCCAATCATCAAGAGACCCCGGATTCATAGTTGCAGTCTTACCCGGATTAAGTCTTTTATTAAAATCCTCATTCATTTGTTTAAATGCATTACGCAACACCATTTCACAGAAAGTATCTGCCCAATAACGTTCAATCGGATCATTAATAGATTTAGCCCACACGTTTAGTTCCATACCACAGGTAACAATATAAGGAAACACTCTATGAACATCCTTCAAGTTTATACTTAATAAACGGCTTGTAAACCGTATGCCTTCTATATCAACCCAGTTTTCCCCTCTATCATCAATATATGCCACACCATATAAGGCTTTAGGCCTAACTATTTTCTTGCCTTCTTCAAATAATTCCAATATCTCCGGTGCGAAATCATAATCCATATCAATCTTCAGTAATTTGAATAAATCTTCAGCATTATTTTCTATTTCAATATCATCTAAAAATATTGCATCCATGTTTTATCCCCTTCTAAAAACATTTCTGCATTTTCATGCTCTAAATTATACTTTTAATAATAGCAGTTATACATAATAATATCAATATTTTTCTGCAATATAAATTATCTATATAAATTATCTAATCATCTTGCAAAATTTCTTTATTCATTTCATTGTTTTTATAACGAATAAATTTCTCTAGAATTTCAGGACATTTTTCAAAGAAATTATTAAGTATATCAATACAATTTAGCGTATCTATACTAATACTATGCTCTATCAACTCTGTCTGCACTAATATGTTTTCATTTACATCTATAGTTTGCAGAAATTTTTCAATAATGTTATGTCTTCTTAAAAGGAACTCGCCCTTTTTCTTGCCTTTATCAGTTAATAGTATAATCCCATACCTTTTATAATTCAGCAAACCCATATTAGTCAGCTTCTGCACCATCTTCGTTGCTGATGAAGGTCTTACATTTAATAATTCAGAAAGAGTATTTATGCGTGTATACCCTTCTTGTATACTATTTCTGTAAATCATTTCTAAATAATCTTCCATGGCAGAAGTTAAAAGCCTTTTATCTTGGTCAAGCAATTCATAACCTCTTACTGTATAAAACTTCTTTTTATTTTTCACTATTCATCACAACCTTTATAGTTCTGTTTAATTATTGGGGAGACTTGGGAAGAATTTTTTCTCCCATGCATCTTTGTTTCCATTCAACTTTTTTTCATGCAATTATATTACGCATTTATCATACCCGCATTTATCATACCTATATTTAATTCATATTCGTAACACTTACATTTTATTTAACATATATTAGTCTAGAGAAAGATTATTTCACGCCACTTACTATAGATAAATAAAACCTATACATAACTGCCACATTTTTTAATAGTAATTATTTTACAAGGAGGTAGCTGTTATGGGTGAAATCCTCATACCATTAAATCTTTTGCCCCTTGGTAGGAAAGCAAAAGTAAAAGACCTGACTTCAACAGGCACTATTAGAAGAAGAATGTTAGATCTAGGTTTAATTAGAGATACTGAAGTAGAAGCTTTGCTAAAAAGTCCATCAGGTGATCCTACAGCATATAGTATTCGTGGTGCAGTAATTGCTTTACGTTCAGAGGAAGCCGCTAATGTATTTGTACAATCACAATAAACATAAAGATACTAATGTTTGTATATTTAGTGCTTGTATATTTAATAAATACTTATTGATATAAAATGTATTGCAATAAAAACTTGGCAATAAAGTTTAACAATAAAAACTTGAAATAATTAAAATAAACAGAAAGGTGTTTTAATAATGGACCTTATAAGGCAATCTATAGGTAGAAATATCATTGAATATGAGTTAAAAATTGAACGCTCTACACCTAATGATAAAGTAATTGCACTTGCAGGTAACCCTAATGTAGGCAAAAGCACAGTTTTTAATAGTTTAACAGGCCTAAACCAGCATACCGGGAATTGGCCCGGGAAAACTGTTACAAATGCTCATGGAAAATATAAACATAAAGATAGAAATTTTATTATGGTAGATATACCCGGAACCTATTCTTTAATGGCTAATTCAACAGAAGAAGAAGTTGCTAGAGATTTTATCTGTTTTGGTAATCCTGACGCAATTGTAATAGTTGCGGACGCAACTTGCCTTGAAAGAAACCTGAATCTGGTGCTTCAAACTTTAGAAATTACACAAAATGTAGTTTTATGTGTAAATCTAATAGATGAAGCAAAAAGAAAAAAAATCCACATTAATTTTGAAAAATTATCAAATTATTTGAGAATACCTGTGGTTGGAACAAATGCAAGAAGCAATATCGGCCTTAAAGAATTAATGGATGCAGTGTATGATAAAACGGAAGAAAAAAATGTTATTAATCTAATTAACCTTACGTCTAATACAGCTGTTGACCCTATTACTGAGAACAATGAGATTACTAATATTAGTAATATTAGTAATATTACTGAAACAGCTGAAACTACTGATATCTCTAATATCTCTAATATCTCTGATAATTTGGGAAATTCTAGAAATCTTATATTAACTCATTATATAAAATTCAAATATGATCACTTGATAGAAGAAGCTATAGAAATTGTCCGGCCTTCTTTAGAAAAGATTTTTGTAAACAGCTCCAATTGTCATAATAGTTCTAATAACCTTGACAATGCTCTTGCTCAAAAAAAATCGGGTAGTATTGATAATTATTGGTTTAAGTCTAGACTAAATAGTCGGTGGATTTCACTGAAATTGATTGAGGGAGATAATACTTTACTTTATGGTTTAGATAGATATTTAGGATTTAATCTAATGAAGAATCAATGCCTTATAGATAAAGTCGATAATGCGAGGAACTTCTTACATGAAAATGGTATTGACCATGATGAATTAAGGGATAGAATTGTTTCACGTATAGTAAGTCTGGCAGAAGAAATATGCAACAATGTAGTTATCTTTCATAATAAAAAATATAATTTTACTGATAGTAAAATAGATACCATACTTACTTCTAAGACATTTGGAATACCAATAATGATAGGACTTTTAGGGGTTATATTCTGGATTACCATAACAGGTGCCAACTATCCATCGGAGATTATCGCCACTTTTCTTTTCTGGATCGAGGATCGCTTAACTGATTTCTTTATTTGGATAGGTACTCCACCATGGGTACATGGTCTTTTAGTCTCTGGGGTATATAGGACTCTTGCCTGGGTAGTATCTGTTATGCTTCCTCCTATGGCTATTTTCTTTCCCCTATTTACACTACTTGAGGACTTGGGATACTTACCCAGAGTAGCTTTTAATCTAGATAACTTTTTCAAAAAAGCATGCGCACATGGAAAACAGGCCTTAACCATGTGTATGGGGTTTGGGTGTAATGCTGCCGGGGTTATTGGTTGCAGAATCATTGATTCTCCAAGAGAAAGATTGATAGCTATAATAACTAACAATTTCGTTCCCTGTAATGGCCGTTTTCCAACACTTATAGCAATAATTAGTATATTCATTGCAAGAACTGTTAAAGGTCCATTTCAATCAGTAGTATCAACGCTGGCACTATTAGGTGTTATCATACTTGGAATAATAACCACACTATTAATCTCCAGGCTTCTGTCAAAAACTATTTTAAAAGGTTTGCCCTCATCATTTACCTTGGAGCTTCCTCCATACCGTAAACCGCAGATTGGCAGAGTTATTATACGTTCCATATTCGACAGAACTCTTTTTGTACTAGGGCGTGCTGTTGCCGTTGCCGCACCTGCAGGCCTTGTGATATGGGTTATGGCTAATCTTAACATAGGGAATTTTAGCCTGCTATCTCATTGTGCAAACTTTTTACAACCATTTGCTTATATGCTAGGTTTAGATGGATATATTCTAATGGCATTCATTTTAGGTTTTCCTGCTAATGAAATAGTAGTGCCAATAATTATTATGAGCTATATGGCAACAGGCTCAATGATGGATATAGATAATCTTAATCAACTGA